>NZ_JAMYUP010000024.1:0-84626 GCF_040323155.1 Mesorhizobium sp. M0060 | reverse complement strand
TCCGTAATCGATGCGGTCCGTGACCTCCGCAACCACACCATTAGCCACCTTGATCTGAGAATCATTCAGCTTCACCAGGAGGGGCATCAACATGCGTGATCGATGAGCGGCAGGTGCTGCTGCTGAGGATAGCCGATCTCTTCGAAAAGCATTGGGAAGAGATCAGCCGCTCCGACACCACCGACATGGGCATGCCGATCGTGCGCACCCGCGCCAACCGCAACCGCGTCATCGGCATGCTGCGCTATTATGCCGGCATGGCGACGTCGCTGCATGGCGAGACCATCGAAAACTCGCTGCCCGGCGAAATCGTCTCCTTCACCCGCAAGGAGCCGGTCGGGGTCGTCGGCGCCATCATCCCGTGGAATGCGCCGACCGCGGCGTCGATCTGGAAGATCGGGCCGGCGCTGGCGACCGGCTGCACCATCGTGCTGAAACCGTCGGAAGAGGCGCCGCTGACGCCGCTGCTGATCGCCGACATCATGAACGAGGCCGGTGTGCCGGAAGGCGTCGTCAACGTCGTTACCGGAACCGGCGCCGAGGCGGGCGCGGCACTGGCCGAGCATTTGGGCGTCGACAAGATCGTCTTCACCGGCTCGACGGCGACCGGCCAGTCGATCGTGCGCGCCTCGGCCGGCAATCTGAAGCGCGTCTCGCTGGAGCTTGGCGGCAAGTCGCCGGTCATCGTCTGCGCCGACGCCGATCTCGACAAGGCGGTGCCGGTGGCTGCAATGTCGGTCTTCGCCAATTCCGGCCAGATCTGCATCGCCGGGTCGCGCCTGTTCGTCGAACGCGCCATCCATGACGAGTTTGTCGAGCGGCTCGCGACATATGCCAAAGGTCTCAGGATCGGCGACGGCATCGACCCGGCGACCGAGATCGGCCCGCTCGTCTCCGAAAAGCAGCTGCAACGGGTCACCGGCTACCTCAAGGCCGGTACTGCGGAAGGGGCAAAACTCGTCACCGGAGGCACGCGGCTTGTAGAAGGCGCGCTTGCCGCCGGCAATTTCGTCGCGCCGACTGTTTTTGCCGGTGTCTCGGACGACATGAAAATCGCACGAGAGGAAATCTTCGGGCCGGTGATCTCCGCGCTGCCGTTCGATACGCTCGACGAGGCGGTCGAGCGGGCCAACAACACGCTCTATGGCCTTGCCGCTGGGGTCTTCACCCAAAACCTGGCCAAGGCACACCAGCTGTCGCGAAAGATCCGTGCCGGCTCGGTCTGGATCAACACCTACCACGCCATCGATCCCGCCGTGCCGTTCGGCGGCTATAAGATGAGCGGTTACGGCCGCGA
Organism: Mesorhizobium sp. M0060; assembly: GCF_040323155.1. Taxonomy (NCBI): domain Bacteria; kingdom Pseudomonadati; phylum Pseudomonadota; class Alphaproteobacteria; order Hyphomicrobiales; family Phyllobacteriaceae; genus Mesorhizobium; species Mesorhizobium sp. M0060. The sequence continues at coordinate 83,329 of NZ_JAMYUP010000024.1, read as the reverse complement.
GGGCGGCGCCGAGCACCTCGACGAGTATCTCAACACCAAGGGCGTGTTCATCAAGATCGACTGAGCCTCGCGCCGAATAGGCTCAGAAACGAAAAAACCCGTCTCGGCGGCGGGTCTCGGCACGAATCAGCACCATACCTAAATTACTAGCATAGCTGCCGGCACAAAGCAAGAACAAAATACGCAGGGACCGAGCGCGCCTCGCGCGCCCGATCCCTGGAGGCGGACGTCAGATGACGAACAGCCAGTTGGCGAGCAGCATCACCGCGACGCCGGCGACCAGCGTCAGATAGGGCAGCATGCCCGCCTTTCGCACCGCGAGGTCCGACGAGTTCATGCCGAGATCGGCCAGCATGTGGTCGGGGAATTTGCCCTTGTCCTGGATGTAATGCCGGAAGCAGAACACCGGGATGATCAGGGCAGCCGTGATCAGCCCGGCCCACAATGCCATCGGGTTCCAGACCTTGGCGCCTGCGCCCATGAAGATCGCATTGACATAGGCAAAGATCGCGCCGAGGCCGAGCAGCCAGCTCGGCGCCTTCCATGGCCGCGCGATATGGCCGTTGTCGATGCGGTGGATCCAGCCGGCGTTGAGGTTGAGGAAGTTGAAGATGATATAGCCGCAATTCGACACGGCGAGGATGAAGAAGAAGCTCGTCGCATCGGCCGAGGCGATGGCCAGCACGATCAGGTTGAAGATCAGGTCCGTCCACATCGCCCGCGTCGGCGCGCCATGCTCGTTGACGTGGCTGAGATAGCGCGGCAGCCAGCCGTCGACCGAACCCTGATAGAGCGTGCGCGAGGAGCCGGCCATCGCCGTCATGATGCAGAGCACCAGCGCCAGGATCATCAGCATCACCAGCAGGCTGTGGATCAGCTGTCCGCCGCCGACCATGCCGGCCAAGGCGTCGGCAACGCCGGAGCCGTCGACGATCGGCGTCGCCAGCATGCCGTTCAAGCCGAGCACGCCCTGGAAGGTGAACGGCACCAGGATGAACAGCAGCATGCACAAGAGGCCGGAGTAGAAGATCGCCTTGAAGGTGTCGGTGCCCGGGTTCTTGAACTCGGAGGTGTAGCATACGGCGGTCTCGAAGCCGTAGGTCGACCAAGCCGCGATGAACATGCCGCCGAGCACCAGCGTCCAGCCGGCGATGTTCCACGAGCCGGGCTCCGGCGCATAGGCTGCCGCGAGCGGCACCAGCGGCGAAAAGTTTGCCCAGTTGATCTGGCCGGTGACGATCGGCACCACGCCGACGATCAGCATCGGGATGATGACCAGCAGGCCGATATATTTCTGCACATTGGCGGTGCCCAGAATGCCACGATGCTGGATCGAGAAGATGATCAGCATCAGCACCGCGCCGATGAAGAAGGTGGCGTTGAAGGTGAAGGAAACCGGGCCAAGCGTGTGACCGTAGAGCGTCCAGTTGCGGATCGCCGGCGTGGCCGCCGCGGTGACCGCGGTGATGGCGTCGGCGGCGCTCGTTCCGGCATGGGCCGCGATATAGGCGGCGACTTCCGGCGAAGTGTCGGTGAACAGCGGTACCGGCGCCAGCGCGTTGAGGATATAGGCGGCGGCGATCGAGCAGCCGAGCGACAGCACTGGCGACCAGGCGAACCAGTTGCACCACACCGAAAGCGGCGCGATGAATTTCGAATAGCGCAGCCACGCGGTGGCGCCGTAAATCGAGGCGCCGCCGGATTTGTTCGGGAACAGCCCGGCGATTTCCGCATAGGTGAAGGACTGCAGGAAGCCCATGATCATGGAGGTGGTCCAGATCAGGAACGCCAGCGTTCCGGTGGTGCCGGCAATGCCGCCGATCGAAAACAGGACAAGGGCCGGAACGCCGCTTGCCACCCAGAAGGCGCCGCGCCAATCGATATTCCGGTGCAGCTGCCCTTCGGCAGGCGGCACCAGGGCAGTGACTATCGTGCTCATGTGTTTGGCTTTCCCCTTTTTTGATGTTCCCCATCGGCGATGGCCGCGACTTGGCGAGACTTCGGCACCGACGCATGCAACAGACGACCGTTGGTGTTTCCACTCAGTCGCATTTTTTTCTTAGCAGTGAAGATTGATCCGGCACGCTTTCACGTCAAGCGTTTTGTGACGCTGTGCACATTGCTGTGAAGGGCATGACGATCCGCCGCCGGCTGGCATTGCCGGCGCGGCCGGACGCAACCTCTCGAAGGACTGTCGATCAGGAGCGCGGCTTGGTCTTTTGCGGGTCGTAATGGGCGAAGGCGACGACGCGCGCCGGCAGCCGCTTGCTGTGGCCGTCGAGCTTGCCGATTTCGACCTCGGTGCCGATCGCCGAATGCACGACGTCGAGCCTGGCCAGCGCGATATTCTTGTTCAGCACCGGCGAGCGCATGCCCGAGGTGACCACGCCGATCTGGGCGCGGCCGACATGCACGCAATCGCCGTGGCCGATGGCGACATTGGCGTCGATGTCGAGGCCGACCAGTTTCTTCTGCGGGCTCTCCTTGCGCCGGATCATCGCCTCGCGGCCGATGAAATCGTCGCTCTTGGTCTTCAGCGGCACGGTGAAGCCGATGCCGGCCTCGAACGGATCGGTCTGGTCCGAGAACTCGTAGCCAGCAAAGATCAGCCCGGCCTCGATGCGCACCATGTCGAGCGCCTGCAGCCCCATCGGCTTCAAGCCATGCGGCTGGCCGGCCTGCCAGATCGCGTCGAACACCTTTTCGGCGTCGCGCGGATGGCACCAGATCTCGTAGCCGAGCTCGCCGGTATAGCCGGTACGCGAGACCACGACCGGAATGCCGTTGCCGCCGCCGATGCGCGCCACGGCGAAGCGGAACCATTCGAGCTCGTCGATCGACGGCTGCAGCGGCGAGGTCCAGATAATCTCCCTCAGGATGTCGCGGCTTTTCGGTCCCTGCACGGCGACATTGTGCATCTGGTCGGTCGACGAGCGCACCAGCACGTTGAGGCCAAGTTTTGTCGCTGTCTCGCGCAACCATTCGCCAGACAGATCGTCGCCGCCGACCCAGCGGAAATTGTCCTTGCCGAGCCGAAGCAGCGTGCCGTCGTCGATCATCCCGCCATGCTCGTAGCACATGGCGGAATAGACCACCTGGCCGACGCCGAGCTTCTTGACGTCGCGGGTCAGCGTGTATTGCAGCAGCGCTTCGGAATCCGGACCGGTGACCTCGAATTTGCGCAGCGGCGACAGATCCATGATCACGGCGTCCTGCCGGCAGGCCCAGTATTCGTCGATCGGGCCCTCCTTGGCGAAGGAGTTGGCCAGCCAATAGCCCCTGTACTCGACGAAGTTGCGGGTGTGCTTGGCAAAGCTCGAATGAAAGGCGGTCTCGCGGGTCATTTTCGGTTCCGAATCGGGCGTCATGCGTCTGGCGATCGCTCGCGAGAATTTGTGCTGGCCGGAATAGGTCCGCACATGAATGTCGGTTGGGTTCCAGCCATTGGCCGGCGTCGTGTCGTCGGGGCAGGCGGACGAGACGCAGACGATGTCGGTCAAGGCACGCAGCAAAACATAATCGCCCGGCCGCGACCATGGCTCGTCGGAGACCATCACGCCATGCGCGTCTATCGCCGTATTGAAGAAGAAGTTGATCGCCATCCAGCCGGCGCGAGGGGTGACACCCTTGTCGGCCAGCGCGCGGTTGAAATTTTCCGAGCAGTTGGGATGGCCGGGATAACCGATGTCGTCGTAATATTTGGCCGCGCAGGCGAGCGCGAAGGCATCGTGGCGGCCGCAAGTGTCCTGCACCACCTCGACAAGCGGCTCCATGTCCTGGTCGTAATATTTCGAGTGCAGGCCGGGCATCGGGTAACTCGAGCCCATCAGCGTGCGCGTCGTCGTCACATCGAGCGGATGATCGCGCCCATTGTCGAGCTTGCGTGCCGAAAAACACTGGAAGTCGGTGCATTGGCGCCCGTCGACATCGATGATCTGCAGATAGTCGCCGGCTTTGACGAAATAGGCTTCGGCCGTCGCCGAATGGACGCGGAGGTCGAGTACCGGATCGGCCAGCGGGTCGGCAAGCCGCGACTTCGCCGCCGGCCGGATCGTCGCGCGGCGGACGACGACGCTGAGCGGCGTCGCCGTATCGTGGCCATCGACCAGCATCGGCCCACCCGGGGCGGCAATGAGAATCGACCCGTCGCGGGCGACGGGAAATGCCTGTTCGGTGCCGGCAGGCGTAGCCCCGCCGAACACGCGAACCGCCTTTGCCTGATCGAGCTTTACCTGCCGTCGCTCCAGCCCCCGACGCAAGGAAGCTAGGCCGTCGTCGCCATCGGCCAGCAGCGCCTTGATGCCGGCGGCGTTGCTGTTCGACTTTTCACCGAAAATAGCGGGATCGGTGATCCCGGTGCCGTCCCACGCCAGCAGCTCGCAAGCCTGGCCGCCCTCGACATTGCGCACGCTGATCGTATCGCCGGCCTCGACCTCGATGAGCACCGCGCCATTGCCCTGAACGGAATAGCGCTCCATGCCGGCCGGCAGCGCGATCTGGCCGGGCCGCAGGATTAGGCTTGGCCGCGGCGGTCCGGCTGCGACGGCGGGGTAGGGCGACTGGCTCATCTCAACCTGGTTTCGAGAAACAAGTTTGCCTGTGCGTGAAATTATTTTAGCGGCAAGAATAGGCTGGGACGGCGTGTTTTGGCAAGGTCAAGGTGCAGAACGGCTCTCCCTGGCGCGAACAAACGCTACGCCAATTCCTCCGAATGCGCGATCTCCACGCCATATTCGGCGGCCGCATCGAGCATCGTGTGCCACAGGCTTTCGGCGAAGGTCGCGAACACCAGAAGATTGAACACCGCCTGTCCGTCCGTCCGATCATTGCCGCGCCACAGATTGACGCTGGTGTGGTCGATCGATGTCGCCGCTGCGGCGCTCACCGGAAACGCCGCCGGGTGCAGGTCGATCGACGACAATTTTGCCAGCATGGCGTGCGCCTTTTCTCCCGAGATGGTGATCAGGACGCGCGCATGCGACTGGTCCGACAGCGAGGCGACTTGCGACAACGCCTGGCTCAACGGCTCCATCGCGTGCTTGCCGCCCTTCGACAGAGCGAGGAACTGATCCGGTCCCGACCAGATGAGCGTCACGTCCGAAGCGCTGACCGCCTTGGGCGCATCCGGAGCGGCAACGCCGAACCGGGCCTGGGCAGCCTTTGCCAGTTCCTCGGCTTTGCCGCGCCGTGCCATCATTTGGAGCAGGTCGAAATTGCGGATTTCTGTCAGCGACACGCCGGCCTCGGTGCCGCCCGCGCCATAGGCGCCGACGACAAGCGCTTTCTCCAGCGGGCTGCGGGCAATCCAGGAAAACTCAGCCACGCTGGCGCCCTCCATCCGGATCATAGAAGACCGGGCTGCACAGCTCGACGTCGTAGTCTTCGCCGCGCAGCGGATCATGCGCATGGACGATTTCGCCGATGCGCTCGCGGCCGCGCTCGACAAGCGCGAGCCCGATCCACTGGTCGAGCGTCGGCGAAAAACAGACCGAGGTGACATAGCCCTGGTCGTTGTCGGGACCGGGCGTCTCGCCTTTAGGAATGATATGCGCGCCGGAGCGCAGGCGGCGCGTCTTGTCGACCGGCTTGATGCCGACGACGACCTGCCGGTCCGGGGCGACCAGCGCCTCGCGCCCGGCCATGACGCGGCCGATGAAATGTTTCTTGGTCGACATCATCTTGCCGAGGCCAAGGTCGGCGGCGGTCGTCGTGCCGTTCAGTTCCGGCCCGGCGACATGGCCCTTTTCGATGCGCATGACACCGAGCGCCTCGGTGCCGTAGGGCGTCACGCCGAATTGTTTGCCGGCCAGCATCAGATTGCGCACCAGCGCCTCGCCATAGCGGGCGGGAACCGAAATCTCGAACGCCATCTCGCCGGAGAACGAGATGCGGAACAGCCGCGCCCTGACGCCGCCGCGCAGCGCGACTTCCCGCGCCCCCATGAACGGGAAGACTTCGTTCGACAGGTCCTCGGCCGGATCGACGATTTCCCGAAGCAGGTCCCGGGTCCTTGGCCCAGCGATCGAGAATTGCGCCCACTGGTCGGAGACGGATGTCAGCTGCACGTCGAGTTCAGGAAACAGCACCTGCCGGCAGAATTCGAGATGCTGCATCACCAGCCCGGCCTTGGCGGTGGTGGTGGTCAGGAAATAATGGTCCTCGGCCAGTCGCGATGTGGTGCCGTCGTCATAGACGATGCCGTCCTCGCGCAACATCAGCCCGTAGCGGGCTTTGCCGACGGCAAGATTGGAAAAGGTGTTGATGTAGACGCGGTCGAGGAAAGCGCCGGCATCCGGGCCATGCACGTCGATCTTGCCGAGCGTTGAGACGTCGCAGAAGCCGACGCCGGAGCGCACCGCCCTGACCTCGCGGGTGACCGATTCCAGCCAGTCCTTTTCGCCGGCGCGCGGATACCATTGCGCGCGCTTCCACAGCCCGGTGTCGACGAACACCGCGCCCTGTTCGGCTGCCCAGTGGTGCGACGGCGTCAGCCTTGTCGCGTGGAAGTTCTCGTCACGATGATGGCCGGCGAAGGCGCCGATGGCGACCGGCACATAGGGCGGCCGGTAGATCGTCGTGCCGGTCTCGGGAATGGATTTGCCTGACACAGCCGCCATGATGGCGAGGCCGGCGACGTTCGAGGTCTTGCCCTGGTCGGTGGCCATGCCGAGCGTCGTGTAGCGCTTGAGATGCTCGACCGATTCGAAACCCTCGCGCTGCGCCAGTTCGATGTCGGACGCCGTGACATCGTGCTGGTAGTCGACAAAGGCCTTGCCCTTGCCGGCGACATGCCAGAGCGGCGTCAGCGAAAAAACCTCATCGTCGGCGACCGGCGGCGTGCCGGCATTGCCGCTGCGCCCGGCACTCTGTGCTGCCGCCGCTCCTGCGGCAAAGCCCTGGCGCAGGCAGTCGCCCAGCCCGAAGGCGCCGTTGGCGGCGCCTGCGGCCATCATGCCCGGAGGCGCATCGTCCGGGACGAAGGCTGCGATGTCGTCCTGCCATTTCGGCCGGCCGCGATGGTAGGAGGTCAGCCCGACCGCCGGATTCCAGCCGCCGGAGACGGCAAGCCCGTCGGCTTCGACTTCCGCCCGTGCGCCGCCGGTCAGCGAGATCGCGATTTTCCGGACGCCGTCCTTGCCGCCTTCGACCCCGTTGACCGAGCCGCTGAGCACCGGAAAGCCAGCCTTGGCGGCGAGCGCGCGATGCGCGGCGGAGACGTCCGGGCGCGCATCGACCACGGCCGCGATCCGCAATCCGGCGCCAAGCGCGGTCTCGACCATGCGCCAGCCATCCGCATTGTTGGTGAACAGCGCGATCCTCTTTGCCGGCGTTGCCGCGTAGCGCGTGACATAGGTCCGCATCGCCGAAGCCATCATCACGCCGGGCGTGTCGTTGCCGGCAAACACGATCGGCCGCTCGATGGCGCCGGCGGCAACGACGCAGCGCCTGGCCACGATCCGCCACAGGCGTTGGCGCACCTGGTGCTCGGGCGGCGAGGGCAGGTGGTCGTTGACCCGCTCGATCGCGCCATAGGTGCCGCCATCATAGACGCCGAACAATGTCGTGCGGTTCATGATGCGGACATCGGGGAGTGCTGCGAGTTCGGTCAGCGTGCGGGAAATCCATTCGGCTGACGGCATGCCGTCGATGGTGCCGCCATCCGACAGCAGCCGGCCGCCGGCCACAAAATCCTCCTCGCACAGGATGACACGGGCGCCGCTGCGCCCGGCCGCCAATGCCGCCGCAAGCCCGGCCGGGCCGGAGCCGGCGATCAGCACGTCGCAATGCGCCCACGCCTTGTCGTAATGGTCGGGATCGGCGACGCCGGCGGCGCGGCCGAGACCGGCGGCTCGGCGGATCGCCGGCTCGTAGACCGCTTCCCAGAATTTCGCCGGCCACATGAAGGTCTTGTAGTAGAAGCCGGCGACGAAGATCGGCGCAAACAGCTGGTTGACCGCCATCAAATCGTGGCGCAGCGACGGCCAGCGGTTCTGGCTGGCGGCTTCGAGCCCGTCATAAAGCTCGGCCGTGGTCGCCTTGGTGTTGGGCTCGCGCCGCGCCCCCGTGCGCAGTTCGACCAGCGCATTGGGTTCCTCCGAACCAGCGGTCAGGATGCCGCGCGGCCGATGGTATTTGAACGAGCGACCGACCAGCTTGACGCCATTGGCGATCAGCGCCGAGGCCAGCGTGTCGCCCTGGAAGCCGGCAAAGCTCTTGCCGTCGAAGCGGAAGCTCAGCGGCGCGGCGCGATCGATGATACCGCCGCTCTCCAGCCGGTGTGTCTGCGCGGAGCCAACCATCAGGCGCCAACCTTGGCAGCACCAACTCCGGCAGCCGGCTCGACCGAGGAAATCTCATGCGTCAGCGTGTTGCGGTCGACCTTCAGCCAGGCCCGGCAGCCGCCGCCATGATACCAGTATTCGCTCATCGGGCCGGGGACATTGTCGCGCAGATAGACATAGTCGAAGACCTCGCCCTCCGAGGCGTCCGCCGCCGGGCGCACCGGCTTGGCGTCGCCGAGATAGGTGAACTCGCCGAGTTCGCGTTCGCCGCAGAAGGGACAGACTATACGCATGCTGTTCAGCCAGCCTTCAATGCAGGTTCGGTTGGGCGCCCTGGCCCTTTTCGTCGATCATCGCGCCCACCCGGAAGCGGTCGAGGCGGAAGCGTGCCGCCTCCTTGTGCTGCTCGTCGCGCGCCAGGAGATGGGCAAAGACCAGGCCGGAGCCGGGCGTCGCCTTGAAGCCGCCATAGCACCAGCCGGCGTTGAGATAGAGCCCGTCCACCGGCGTCTTGTCGATGATCGGCGAGCCATCCATCGACATGTCCATGATGCCGCCCCACTGGCGCAACAGCCGCACGCGGCCGATCATCGGCATCAGCGCCATGCCGCCCTCGCAAACGTCCTCCATCACAGGCAGATTGCCGCGTTGGGCATAGGAATTGTAGCCGTCTATATCGCCGCCGAACACCAGCCCGCCCTTGTCGGACTGGCTGACGTAGAAATGCCCGGCGCCGAAGGTCATGACATTGGGGATCAGCGGCTTGATCGCCTCCGAGACGAAAGCCTGCAGCACATGACTTTCAATCGGCAGCCGCATGCCGGCCATCGCCGCGACGCGCGAAGAACTGCCGGCGACGGCCATGCCGACCTTGGCGGCACCGATCTTGCCGCGCGATGTCTCGACCCCGGTCACCTTGCCGTTGGCGTCGCGGACAAAGCCGGTCACCTCGCAGTTCTGGATGATGTCGACGCCGAGCGCACTCGCCGCATGCGCATAGCCCCAGACCACAGCATCGTGCCGCGCCGTGCCGCCGCGCCGCTGCAGCAGGCCACCCTGTACGGGAAAACGTGCATTGTCGAAGTTCAGGAACGGCATCATCTTCCTGACGGCGGCGAGGTCGAGCAGCTCGGCGTCGATGCCGTTGATGCGCATCGTGTTGCCGCGCCGCGCATAGGCGTCGCGCTGCGCGTCCGAATGGTAGAGGTTGATGACGCCGCGCTGGCTGACCATGGTGTTGTAGTTGAGGTCCTGCTCCATCCGCTCCCACAGCTTCATCGACAGCTCGTAGAAGCCGGTATTGCCGGGCAGCCCGTAATTGGAGCGGATGATGGTGGTGTTGCGGCCGGCATTGCCGGAGCCGATCCAGCCCTTTTCCAGCACGGCGACATTCCTGATGCCGTATTCGCTGGCGAGGAACCATGCCGTCGCCAGGCCATGGCCGCCGCCGCCGATGATCACCACGTCGTAGTGGCTCTTCGGGCTGGCGTCGCGCCAGGTGCGCTGCCAGTTCTTGTGGCCGGAAAATGCCGCCCGGGCGAGGGAGAAGATCGAGTATTTCATGAACCTGTTTCGCGCCGGGCGTGCAACAATTCCGGATCAGATGTCGAGCGTGTGGTCGCGCTCCCACTGGGTGAAGTGGGAAGCATAGGAATTCCATTCCTGGTGCTTGAGCTTTAGATAAGCCGACGAGAATTCCTCACCCAGCGCCGTCTTGAGCGATTTGTCGTTGTCGAACTCGCGCAACGCATCGAGCAGGTTGAGCGGCAGCTTCGGCGCGCCTTCGACCGTGTGCCCGAACTGATACATGTCGATGTCGTAGCGCCTGCCGGGATCGGCCTTCGAGCGGATGCCGTCGAGGCCGGCAGCAATGATCACGGCCTGCAGCAGATACGGGTTTGCCGCGCCGTCGGGCAGGCGCAGCTCGAAACGGCCGGGGCCGGGCACGCGAACCATATGGGTGCGGTTGTTGCCGGTCCAGGTCACCGAGTTGGGCGCCCAGGTCGCGCCCGATATGGTGCGCGGTGCGTTGATGCGCTTGTAGGAATTCACCGTCGGGTTGGTGATCGCGGCAAGCGCCGAGGCATGCTTCATGATGCCGCCGAGGAAATTCCTGCCCTTAGCCGACAGGCCGAGTTCCATCGCATTGTCGGCAAAGACATTGGTCTTGCCGTCTCTGTCCCACACCGAGATGTGGGCATGGCAGCCATTGCCGGTCAGGCCCTGGAACGGCTTCGGCATGAAGGTTGCGCGCAGGCCGTGCTTTTCGGCAACGGACTTCACCATGAATTTGAAGAAGGAATGCTTGTCGGCGGTCGCCAGCGCATCGTCGAAAGCCCAGTTCATCTCGAACTGGCCGTTGGCGTCCTCATGGTCGTTCTGGTAGGCGCCCCAGCCGAGCGCCAGCATGTGGTCGCAGATCTCGGCGATGACGTCGTAGCGGCGCATCACCGCCTGCTGGTCGTAGCAGGGCTTCGAAGCGGTGTCGTATTCGTCGGAAATCGTCTTGCCGTCCGGCGAGATCAGGAAGAATTCCGCCTCGACGCCGGTCTTGATGTGCATGCCGTCGCCGGCGGCCTCGGCGATCAGCCGCTTCAGCGTGTTGCGCGGCGCCTGCTCGACCGATTTGTCGTCCATGATGCAGTTGGCGGCGACCCAGGCGACTTCGGGCTTCCACGGCAACTGGATCACCGAGGCCGGATCCGGCACCGCCAGCATGTCGGGATGCGCCGGCGTCAGGTCGAGCCAGGTGGCAAAACCGGCAAAGCCGGCACCGTCCCGCTGCATGTCGGCGATCGCCTGGGCCGGCACCAGCTTGGCGCGTTGCCCACCGAACAGGTCGGTGTAGGATATCATGAAATATTTGACGCCCTTCTCCTTGGCGAAGGCGGCGAGATCGTTCCCCATTATAGTTCCTCGCTTAATTGTGCTGTCAGGTGGTTATCAGAAGCCGTTCTTGCCCGGTATCCAGTTGGTGCCGGCCAGCGGCACGCCGGCCATGGCGGCGGCTTCGATCGTCAAGGCCACGAGATCCTCGGGCTCGAGATTGTGCAGGCTGTTCTTGCCGCAGGCCCGGGCAATCGTTTGCGCCTCCAGTGTCATCACCTTAAGATAATTCGCCAGCCGTCGGCCGGCCGCAATCGGATCGACCCGTTTCATTAGTTCGGGATCTTGCGTGGTGATGCCGGCCGGATCGCGTCCCTCATGCCAGTCGTCATAGGCGCCGGCCGTGGTGCCGAGCTCGTTGTATTCCGCTTCCCAGCGCGGATCGTTGTCGCCGAGCGCGACAAGCGCTGCCGTGCCGATCGACACCGCGTCGACACCAAGCGCCAGCGCCTTGGCGACGTCGGCGCCGTTGCGGATGCCGCCGGAAACGATCAGCTGCACCTTGCGGTGCATGCCGAGATCCTGCAGCGCCTGCACCGCCGGCCTGATGCAGGCAAGCGTCGGCTGGCCGACATTTTCGATGAATACTTCCTGGGTTGCCGCGGTTCCGCCCTGCATGCCGTCGACGACGACGACGTCGGCGCCCGCCTTCACCGCAAGGGCGGTGTCGTAATAGGGCCGCGCGCCGCCGACCTTGACGTAAATCGGCTTTTCCCAGTCGGTGATTTCACGTAGCTCCAGGATCTTGATCTCGAGATCGTCAGGCCCGGTCCAGTCCGGGTGGCGCGATGCGGAGCGTTGGTCGATGCCTTTCGGCAGCGTGCGCATTTCGGCGACCCGGTCGGAGATCTTCTGGCCGAGCAGCATGCCGCCGCCGCCTGGTTTCGCACCTTGGCCGACGACCACTTCGATCGCGTCGGCCCGGCGCAGATCGCGCGGGTTCATGCCGTAGCGCGACGGCAGATACTGATAGACTAGTGTTTTCGAATGGCCGCGCTCTTCCTCGGTCATGCCGCCGTCGCCGGTGGTGGTCGAGGTGCCCGACAGCGTCGCGCCGCGGCCGAGCGCTTCCTTGGCCGGCCCGGACAGCGAGCCAAAGCTCATGCCGGCAATGGTGATCGGGATTTTCAGCTCGATCGGCTTTTTCGCATGACGCGAACCGAGCACGACGCTGGTGTCGCAGCGCTCGCGATAGCCTTCGAGCGGATAGCGCGAGATCGAGGCGCCGAGGAACAAAAGGTCGTCGAAATGCGGCAGCTTGCGCTTGGCGCCCGCACCGCGGATGTCATAGATGCCGGTCGCCGCGGCGCGGCGGATCTCGGAAAGCGTGTAGTCGTCGAAGGTCGCGGACTTGCGCGGCGTCGTCGGCGGGTTGCGATAGGTCATTGAGCCTCAATACGCGTCGGCGTTGTCGATATTGAAATTGTAAAGCGTGCGCGCCGCGCCATAACGCTTGAACTCCGCCGCCTTGACGCCGGTCACGCCGGCGCGGTCGAGCAGGCGCTGCAGCAATTCCAGGTGTTCGGGCCGCATCTCCTTGGCGATGCAGTCGGCGCCGAGGCTTTCGACCTTGCCGCGCACGAAGAGCCGCGCCTCGTAGATGGAATCGCCGAGCGCATCGCCGGCATCGCCCAGCACCACCAAATTGCCGGATTGCGCCATGAAGGCCGACATGTGGCCGATATTGCCATGGACGACGATGTCGATGCCTTTCATCGAGATGCCGCAGCGCGACGATGCATTGCCTTCGATGACCAGCAACCCGCCCCGGCCGGTGGCGCCGGCATACTGGCTGGCATCGCCTTTGACGACGATCTGGCCGGACATCATGTTTTCGCCGACGCCGGGCCCGGCCGAGCCATGCACCGTGATGGTGCTGCCGTCGTTCATGCCGCCGCAATAATAGCCGACGCTGCCGCGGACATCGATGGCGACCGGCTGGTCGACGCCGACGGCGACCGAATGGCTGCCTCGCGGGTGAAGTACCTCCCAGGCGGTCTCGTTCGAACCGGTGGTCAGATTGTGCAGCGCCTGGTTGAGTTCGCGCAGCGACATTTCGGCCAAGTCGAAGACCTTCGATGCCTGATTGTGGCCCGGCTCGCGCGCGGCCTTGGAGACGTTGCCCGCATTGAAGGCGTTGATTGCCGGCATAAGCTCAATGCTCCCAGAAATAGACGGTTGCGGGCTCGGGTTCCCAAACCCTCGCATTGTCTATGCCGGGCAGTTTGGTGAGCGCACGATATTCCGAGCCGAAGGCGACATACTGGTCGGTTTCGGCCATCACGGCGGGCTTGCAGGCGATCGGATCGCGCACCACGCCGAAGCCGTTCTTGGTGCCGACGACGAAGGTGAAGAAGCCGTCGAGGTCGCTCAGCGTGCCTTCCAGCGCCTCGCTGAGGTTTTTGCCATGCGCCATCTGCGAGGAGAGATAGGCGGCCGCAACTTCGGTGTCGTTCTCGGTCTCGAATGTCATGCCTTCGCGGATCAGCCCGCGGCGGACATTGTTGTGGTTGGACAGTGAGCCATTGTGCACCAGGCACTGGTCGGCGCCGGTCGAGAACGGATGCGCGCCCATCGTCGTCACCGCCGATTCGGTCGCCATTCGGGTATGGCCGATGCCGTGCGTGCCGGTCATCTCGCGGACGCCGAAACGATCGACGACGGCTTCCGGCAAGCCGACTTCCTTGTAGATTTCGACGACGTCGCCGGCACCCATGATGCGGATGTCGGGGCGCAGCGCCTTGATCGCCTCGCGCGCTTCGTCGATCTTGGCAGGCGTCGTCCTGACCACCGCATGCGTCGACTTCGCAGCCAAGCTCACCGGCGCGCCGATCGCCTTGGCGAGTTCGGCGTCGAGGCCGCGGAAATCGCGCTCCGGTCTGGCCGATTGGATGGTGATCTTGGCTTCAATGCCCGATGGCGCGCCATAGATGGCGATGCCGGCGCTGTCGGGACCGCGATCGCTGAGCGAGATCAGCATCTCCGACAGCATCGCGCCAAGCTGGGGCTCGAGCGACTTGTCCTTCAAAAAAAGTCCGACGATTCCGCACATGTCAGGCTCCCGAGATTTGTTCCCTTGGAGATGTATCGAATGAGTCCCGGGAATTCAATTGGTATGAAAAAAATTTTCCTGTCGTTATATATCGGTTGAGGCGCCGCTGGCCGCACTATCGCTGCGCTCACCGCCATTGTGAACCCATTTGGCGTGGCGGATGCGGGCGATTTTGTAGGCGTCCAGGATCGACAGGGCATAGATCAGGACGCCGCCGGCATGGCGGCCGATGAAGCTGGCATCGGGCGGCGCGATCTTGGCGGTGACCCAGGCCAGGATCACCATGAAGAACAGGAACTGCAGGCCGCGCACCGGTACGCCGAGCACGACATGTCCGCTTGCCGGCAAAACGATCGCGGCGCCGAGAACCAGATAGGGGCTCGGTGGTGCGGGGGAGGTGGTGCTCTGGCTGGTCATGCCGCCTGCCCTTCCCTTTGATTGATGGCATCGCGCAGCGCCGACGCCGATGACAGCAGCCTCTCGATCAGCGCCGGATCGAGCTTGACGTCGCCAAATTCGGCTTGCCGGAACACGCCATAGCGCGCCCGCTCGGCCTCGGCCAGCAGCCAGACGATGCGCACGCCGTTCGGCGTGATCAGCAGTTCCTTGGCGCGCCCCTCGGCGAAGATATCGAGGTGTTCGGCGATGATGGCTTGGGGGAAGCGCATGCCCATGCGGTCGGTCCGCAGCACCGCCTCGGCCGGAAATCCAGCCGCCTTCGGCAGCGTATGGTCGAGATGATCGAAGTTGGAAAAGGTCGTCGGCGAGCCGGGCCGCATCATCATGTCGCAAGTGCCTGGCACCACCACTCTTTCGGTGATCGAAACGCTCAGCCAGCGTGCCGGAAGCTTCCTTGTCGCCAGCGTGTCGACGATGGTCCGAACCTGCACCCGCCGGCCGTTCCACGAGCCGGCAAAAGTAACGACGCCGACGGTGCCGTCCGAGACGTTGGCCACGTCGGGAATGACGGCACGGAGGCCGGCTTCGTCTGCGGCAAGCGCGGTCGAAGCCTTGGTGCGGTTGACGCGCGCAAGCCGGGCGAGGTTCAGGCCGAGAGCCAGGGCAGCCGCCCCGGCGAGCAATACTGAGATCACCTAACGCACCTCGTCACGCAAATGCCCGCCCAGACAGGGCGACTCCTCCTGTCAGTAACCCTGCGGTTTCGGCCACGGCATGGTGAACTGGGCACCACGACGCACGAATCTGTAGCGGTAGAAGTGGAACCACAGCGAGATCAGGAAGTAGAAGGCGACCATGGCGATCAGCTGCGAGCCGAAGCCGAGGAAGATCGCAAAGAAGGTGACCACGCACAGGCAGAACA
Source organism: Mesorhizobium sp. M0060 (assembly GCF_040323155.1). Classification (NCBI taxonomy): domain Bacteria; kingdom Pseudomonadati; phylum Pseudomonadota; class Alphaproteobacteria; order Hyphomicrobiales; family Phyllobacteriaceae; genus Mesorhizobium; species Mesorhizobium sp. M0060. The sequence continues at coordinate 67,788 of NZ_JAMYUP010000024.1, read as the reverse complement.
AAACGATGGCCGGCAGCGGATGGAAGGGATGGGTGTAGCCGCGGCGGATCGAGCCGAGCGGCCACTTCTTCCTGAACATGATGATGTTGATGCTCATGAAAGTGTATTGCAGCACGCCCGACAGGATGGAGAAGGTGATCGCCTGGTTGAGGTCGGCGATGAAGGCGAAGGCAAGCGCGATCGGCAGCAGGAACAGGATCGAGCGATAGGGCGTGCGGTATTTCGGATGCACCGCCGAGAACCAGGTCGGCAAATAGCGGTCGCGGCCGAGCGAGAACCAGGCGCGCGCGGCGTCGTTGATGCAGCCATTGGCGGAAGCAAGTGCCGCAAGCAGCGTCGCGACGAACAGCAGGTTCTCCAGCAACGGGCTGCCGGTCAGCTTTCCCGCGTCCCAGAGCGGGTACGGGGTGACGCCGAGATATTCCCATGGCATCAGCGAGGCGCAGACATACCAGGTCATGGCGGCGGCGATCAAAAGCGTGATCATGCCGGCCATCGTGCCATAGGGCAGCGAGCGCGCCGGCGAGCGCACTTCCTCGGCGGCCTGCGTGGTGCCCTCGATGCCGAGATAGTACCAGATGCCGAACTGGAAGGCGGCGATGACGCCGATCCAGCCATAGGGCAGCGCATTGCCGGGGGTGACTAGGTCGTTGAGCTTCAGCACGGCGCCTTGCGTCCACGGGCTCACCGAAAAGAACAGGATGACGATGGAGACATAGGCAATGGCGGTGATGACGAAATTGACGTTGAGCGTCATCAGAACGCCGCGATAGTTGAGCCATGCCAGCACGACGATGGTGGCGGCGATGAAGGAGTTGTAGCTCATCCCTTCGACGCCGGCCTTGGCGACGATTGTTTGGCCGAGCAATATCGCGTCGGAGACTTCGAGCATGGTATAGGCAAAGACCAGGAACAGCGCGACGTTGAAGGCCATCAGCGGCCCGACGATGTGCTTGGCCTGCGCATATTGGCCGCCGGCGGCGGCGACCGTTGAGGTGACCTCGGAATCGATCATGGCGACGGAGGTGTAGAGCAGGCCGACGATCCAGCAGACCACCAGTGCGGCGAGCGCGCCGCCCTTGTCGGCGGAGAAGTTCCAGCCGGTGAATTCGCCGACCAGAACGATGCCGACGCCGAGCGCCCAGACATGGGCCGGGCCGAGCACCCTGAGCAGCGACACCCTGTCGCCATGCACTGCCGGTTCAAGCGTGACCGTCATCGTTCAATCCCCCACTCAGATCCGGTGTTTTTCGGACACAGCTTCAAGTTCGCCTTCCCTGGACGAGGTCAGCATCTCTTCGGAATAGGTCGTGTCGATCTTGAACCAGTCGTAGAGCATCCACAGCGCGAGCACGATCGAGATGCCCCAGCATGCGTAAGAGAGTGCCACCCACATGACGATGCTTCCCCGATTTATTTGTCGTCGAATTTTTCGTTGATGACGTCGCGGTATTCACGGTCCGATGCGCGGAACAGAAAGATGAAATAGCCGATCAGCACCGCGGCCATGATGATCAGCGTCGGCCAGTCGATGATGTAGTGGAAGCGGTTCTGGATGATGTCATGCGCGGTTTCCGGCATGTAGCCGAGCTTTTCCCAGATCGAGGCCATGGTCGGGTTCTGTCCAAGCGCTTCCCACGTCTTGGCATCGAGCGCGTCGATGGATTTTGCCGCCCCTGCGAGGCCCAGCTTGAGCGGCAGCCACAGCGCGACGAAAATCGCGACAACGACGACGGCGATATCGAAAACCTGGCCGGCTTTGCTCTGTTCCGGCGGTGTGTAGCGGGCCATGCGTCTCCCCCTCAGGACTTGCGGTTGCGGTAGGCGTCGGCATGCTTGATGTCGAGGCCGTAGATGAACTCCTTGTCTTCCTTGTAGTGGTTGACCATCGCCAGGATCGCGGCCGTGTTGAAGATCAGCACGGCGGCAGCGGCGACCGCGACGACGAACTTGATGCCAGCGTCGGGGATGTATGGCCATGTCATGAAGAGGACGAAGAGGATCGTCGCCCACAGGCAGACGATCAGGAGCACCGATCCACGAAGGTCGGAACGGTACAGTGCTTCAATGCGCTGCTGCATGTCGGACATCGTTTTCCCCTCGATCGCTCTCTTTCAAGAGAGTGAAATTTTTTTCATAAGTTCCGTCCGAATTCCGCAATTGTCAAGACGATTTTACGCAACGTTAACCGTTTGTTTGACCGCCGGATTTTGCCTGACAATGAAATTATTTGCTTACGGGTATTGCAGGCTCCCGGCGTTTGCGATCAATATTCAGGCAACGCTCCCGCCACTGTGCAGGGAGCAGGGGAAAGCAAAAACTTTTTTCGAACGGAGAACCAGCGGATGACGGCATCCTGGAGATTTTCGGCCCTTGCGGACCGCCATCGCGCGCTCGGCTCGAAGCTCGAAGACTGGAGCGGCATGGGCACCGCCTGGACCTACGACAAGGACGCCGACGAGGAGTATATCGCCATCCGCACCAAGGCCGGGCTGATGGACGTATCCGGCCTGAAGAAGGTGCACATCACCGGGCCGCACGCCTCGCACCTGATCGACCTGGCGACGACGCGCGACGTCGAAAAGATCTATCCCGGCAAGTCGGCCTATGCCTGCATGCTGAATGAGGCGGGCAAGTTCACCGACGACTGCATCCTATACCGCACCGGCCCGAATTCCTGGATGGTGGTGCATGGTTCGGGCACCGGCCATGAAGAGCTGCAGCGCGCCGCCAAGGGCCGCGATGTCTCGCTGCGTTTCGACGACAATCTGCACGACCTTTCGCTGCAAGGCCCGACCGCCGTCGATTATCTGGCAAAGCATGTGCCCGGCATTCGCGACCTCAACTATTTCCACCACATGCAGACGCAGCTGTTCGGCTTTCCGGTGATGATCTCGCGCACCGGCTATACCGGCGAGCGCGGCTACGAGATTTTCTGCCGCGGCCAGGACGCCGGCACGATCTGGGACAGGATCCTCGACGAGGGCAAGAGCGCCGGCATCATCCCGTGCCGCTTCACCACGCTCGACATGCTGCGCGTCGAGAGCTACCTCCTGTTCTACCCCTACGACAATTCACAGAAATACCCGTTCGAAAACGAGGGCCCCGGCGACACGCTGTGGGAGCTCGGCCTCGACTTCACTGTCAGCCCGGGCAAGACAGGATTTCGCGGCGCCGAGGAGCATTATCGCCTCAAGGGCAAGGAGCGCTTCAAGATCTTCGGCGTGCTGCTCGAAGGCAAGGAGCCGGCCGACGAGGGCGCGCCGGTCTATCGCGACGGCAGACAAGTCGGCGTGGTGACCTGCGCCATGTATTCGCCGCTGGTCAAAAAATCGATGGGCATCGCCCGGCTCGACGTCGACTGCGCGGTCCAGGGCACCAGGCTCGAGATCCGCAACAAGAGCGGCGCCATCAGCGCAACCGCCGAGCCGCTTCCGTTCGACGATCCGAAGAAGACCAAGCGCACGGCGAAAGGCTGAGGCATACTGGGCGTATGGCAGCGAAAAGCATCATCAGCCGGCCGGTCTATGGAACCCTGTCTCCGCAGCCCGGCAAGCATCATCTTTTCGTAGCGGATGCTGAGGGCGCGCTGGCGATTGCCGACCTGGCCGCCAAGGCACAAGCGGATTTTTTCGGCGGCGCCCACATCATCTTCATTCCCGGCCGCGATGGCAAATATGCCGATGCGCTCGAAGCATTGAAGCCGGCGCAGTTCTACGTCGGCCATTCCTTTGCCAGCGCCCTGCCGCGGCTGAAGCAGACGCTGGCCAACGCGCATATGGGCCTCAGGCTCTATCTCGCCGGCACCGAGGGGCTGATCGGCCAGGCCATGCAGGCGGCGCTCGAAGCCGGCATCGACCACACCTCGATCCAGACCGAGCATCGCGGCTCGCTGGCGCGCCGCATGCAGTGCGTCCATTGCAAGGGCATCACCGAGAACGTGACGACGCAGCCGGCGACCTGTTCGCACTGCGGCCTCTTGCTTCTGGTGCGCGATCACTATTCGCGGCGCCTTGCCGCTTTCCAGGGCGTCTGCATCAATGCCGAGGACCGCAGCGAAATTCCTCCGATCGAGGAGGTCTTTCGATGAGCACCGGCACCACCAAGCTCGACGTCGTGGTCAGCGATGTCGTTCCGGTCAACGAGCTAGTGACGCGCTTCCATTTCCGCCGGCGCGACGGCCAGCTTTTGCCGACCTTTTCCGGCGGCGCCCATGTCGTTGTCGAGATGCGCGACGGCGAGCGGACAAGGCTCAATCCCTATTCGCTGATGGGCTCGCCGCTCGACACCCGCGAATACACCATCTCGGTGCGCCGCGACGACGCCGGCCGCGGCGGCTCGCTGTTCATGCACAGGCATGTCAGGCCGGGCATGGAAATGGTGGTCAGCTACCCGGTCAATCTGTTCTCGCTCGATCTGCGCGCCAGAAAGCACCTGATGCTGGCCGGCGGCATCGGCATCACCCCGTTCATGGCGCAAACCGCGCAGCTGGCGGCGGAAGGCGGCAATTTCGAATTGCACTACACTTGCCGCACAGCCTCGCTCGGCACCTATGCCGATCTGCTGAGAGAGCGCTACGACCGCCGGATCAGGCTCTATCACGACGACCGCGACGAACGCATCGAGCTCGACCGGCTGCTGTCGTCGCAGCCGCTCGGCACCCATCTCTATGTCTGTGGGCCGTCGGGCATGATCGGCTGGGTTCGCGACCGTGCCGCTGCCTTGGGCTGGCCGACGGAAACCGTCCATTTCGAGCATTTCGCGGCACCGCAGCCCGGCGCGCCCTTCGACGTGACGCTGGCTGTCAGCGGCAGGACGATCCGCGTCGACGAGCAGCAGAGCCTGCTCGAGGCGATCGAGGCGGCCGGCGTCGACCCGCCCTATCTCTGCCGCGGCGGCGTCTGCGGCCAATGCGAGACCAACGTCATTTCGCATGACGGCAAATTCATCCACAACGACCACTGGCTGAGCGAGGAAGACCACCGTTGCGGCCGCAAGATCATGCCCTGCGTGTCGCGCTTCGAAGGCAGGTCTCTGGTGCTGGAAAGATAGGAGGCGAGCTTGGGCATTACCTTTCGCAAGGAAACGTTCCGCGACGACTTCACCTTTGGGAATAGTCCGGAGCACATCAGGCGGTTCCCGTTTCCGTTCCACGAAGACAGCTACATGTATGCGGTCAACATCGAGCCGCATGTCGTCGGGCCGAAGGGCAGCGTGCTGAAGAACCTGATCGACGTCGACGAGCACTACGTCGCCGAAATGCAGGACCGCGCGCTGGTGCTTACCGAAGACCCGCTGCGATGTCAGTCGCTGCCGCACATGACGCTGGCCGGCTGGGATCTGCTCGAGCTTTTGATGGAACAGCAGGCGCTGGGCTATCCCGAGCATTTCACGCTGACGCGCGACAGCGACCGCTGGCGCTGGATCAACCGGCCGCTCGGCATCGACGACAGTTTCACCTTCGGCGACGTCTCGACGCTGCCTTATGGGCCGATGGAGTACATCACGCGCCAGAGCCAAGGCGATTTCTGCATCCTCGACCAGCGCGACGGCAATCTGTGGATGGATGCCGGCATGGTCACCACCCAGGCCGACTGGTCGCTCGATTTCGACATCGGCATGAACTTCTTCGAATGGCACGCGCCGGTGCCGCTGGCGCATGAGAAGGGCATATTCGTCCGGGCGCTAAAATTCCTCACCAACATCCAGCAGGGCAAACCCGCACGCCGGCTGAACTGGACGATGACGATCAATCCGCGCCTCGACACCAGCCCGGAAAATTACCACAAATGGGGCCCGGACCGGACCACGGTGACGCCCGAAAACGTCGGCGACAAGGTCCATCTGCGCGTCGAGCTGCAGAGCTTCTGGCGGCTGCCGCGCTCGAATGCGATCGTCTTCCCGATCCGCTGCTATCTGATCAAGATGGACGAGCTGGTGACGCAGCCGAAATGGGCACGGCGCCTGCACCGCGTCATCCGCGACCTTCCCGACGAACTCGCCAACTACAAGGGTCTGACGCGCTATCGCCCGACGCTGGTCGAGTGGTTATCGAAGCTGGATGATGGCAGCCCGACGAGCCCGGGCTTTGGGTCTGATTGAAGCGAGTCCCTCTCATCCGGCCCTTCGGGCCACCTTCTCCCCGCTGGGGAGAAGAGGCTGGCGCCGGCGTTTGCGACCTCCTCTCCCCTCGGGAGAGGTCGGATTGCCCCGAATTGCCCTTTGCAATTCGGTTGGCAATCCGGGTGAGGGGTCTGCTTGCGTCCCGCTCTCAGCCCGCGCTGCTCTGCGGATAGCAGATGATCGAGAGATAGCGCATCGGCAGTTGCGTCAGCACTTCCGGGCCATGCGGCGCGTCGGCGTCGAAGAATAGGCTGTCGCCGGGCTTCATCGGGTAGAGATTGCTGCCGTGCCGGTAAACCACCTCGCCTTCGAGCATATAGAGGAACTCCATGCCCTCGTGCTGGAAGGTCGGAAACACGTCGGAATCCTCGGTCAGCGTGATCAGATAGGGTTCGACGACGACACCGCTGGTGTTCGAGCCGATATGGCCGAGCAAATTGTACTGGTGGCCGGCGCGTGTGCCGCGGCGCTCGACATCGAGCCCTTCGCCGGCCTTGACGAAGACGGCGCTGCGCTCCTCCTCGAAGCGGCGGAAGAAGGCGGTGACGGGAACGCCGAGCGCCCGCGACAGCGCCTGCAAGGTGGTCAGTGACGGCGAGGTGATGCCGTTCTCGATCTTCGACAGCATGCCAAGCGAAATGTCGGTGGCGACCGCCAGATCGGCGACGGTGATGCCGAGCTTTTTGCGGAATGCCCGCACCTCGCGACCGATCGCGACTTCCAGCACTTTTTCGCGGATGTCGCGAACGGCGTGCGGGTCCTGGGTCAGCGGCGTCCGGATCGTTCGTCTGTCGGCTGCCACGCCTTTCGGCGACGGCTTCGCCTTGGCGGGGACTGCCCCATTCTTAAGATCGGCCTTCTTCGCCATGTCGCCACCCCGGACTCTGCGGATTTATTTCACTCACGGTGAACATATTCGGTGCCGATACAGAAGTGCAACTGCGACGGCAAGCCACTCCTGTCGAATTGCACGCTGTCCGGATTTCGTCGGAGGCCGGCGTCGCGTGGAAATCCAGCGTGATGAAACGAGGTTTCACCATAAGGCCTGTTGACAGCATCGAAGGGGCAATTACTGTCCTGTCAGTGAAATTTGTTTCGTTAGGGAAATGAGATCGGGAGGCCCGGAATGAAAAGTCGTGTTGCCGTCATCGGAGCCGGACCGTCCGGCATGGCCCAGCTCCGGGCCTTCAAGTCGGCTGCCGACAAGGGCGCCGACATTCCCGAAATCGTCTGCTTCGAAAAGCAGTCCGACTGGGGCGGCCTGTGGAACTACACCTGGCGCACCGGCCTCGACGAGCACGGCGATCCGGTGCATGGCTCGATGTACCGTTACCTCTGGTCGAACGGCCCGAAGGAGTGCCTGGAATTTGCCGACTACACGTTCGAGGAGCATTTCGGCCGGCCGATCGGCTCCTATCCGCCGCGTGCCGTGCTGTGGGACTACATCAAGGGCCGCGTCGAAAAATCCGGCGTGCGCCAATGGGTGCGCTTCAACAGCCCGGTGCGCATGGTCACCTTTTCCGAAACGACGAAGAAGTTCACCGTCACCGCGCATGACCGCACTAACGACGTCACTTATTCTGAAGAGTTCGACAACGTCGTCGTCGCCTCGGGGCATTTTTCCGTGCCCAACGTCCCCTATTTCGAGGGCTTCTCGACCTTCAACGGCCGTATCCTGCACAGCCACGATTTCCGCGACGCCATGGAATTCAAGGGCAAGGACATCTTGATCATCGGCCGCTCCTATTCGGCCGAGGACATCGGCTCGCAATGCTACAAATACGGCGCCAGATCGATCACCTCCAGCTACCGCTCGAAGCCGATGGGTTTCAAATGGCCGGACAATTGGAAGGAAGTGCCGCTGCTGCAGAAGGTCGTTGGCAAGACCGCGCATTTCAAGGACGGCAGCACGAGGGATGTCGACGCCATCATCCTGTGCACCGGCTATCTCCACTCCTTCCCGTTCCTCACCGAGGATCTGAAGCTCAAGACCGCCAATCGCATGTGGCCGGACGGGCTCTACGAAGGTGTCGTCTGGGAGAAGAACCCGAAGCTTTTCTATATCGGCATGCAGGACCAGTTCTACACCTTCAACATGTTCGACGCGCAGGCCTGGTTCGCGCGCGACGTCATCATGGGCCGCATCAAGCTACCTTCGGCCGAAGCGATGGCGGAGCACGGCAAAAAGTGGCGGGCGCGCGAGGAGACGCTGGAAGACGCCGAGCAGATGATCTGGTTCCAGGGCGACTACACCAAGGAGCTGATGGAGCAGACCGACTATCCAGGCTTCGACGTGGAGGCTGTCAATCAGACCTTCATGGAGTGGGAGCACCACAAGGCGCAAGACATTATGGGCTTCCGCGACCATGCCTATCGCTCGCTAATGACCGGCACGATGGCGCCGTTGCACCACACGCCCTGGCTGCAGGCGATGGACGATTCAATGGAGAGCTATCTCGAGGTGAAGGGCGTCGCGGCGGAGTAGGCTTTGGTTCCGAACGAGCAGTTGGCCTGCCTCAGCTGACCTCCCGTGCCGGGTCGGCTGCCAGCGCCAGGGAATCCGCGACGTGCTCAAGGTGCTCCTCGCTCAGGATGCTCGTCGCGACGCGGACGGCGCTCGTCTTTCCGGTCGAAAACTTCGCCCCGGCATGGACCGCGATGCCGTGTGCGGCCAGCGTCACCATCGCGTAAGGTTCCGAAGCAACCGGAATGAGGACGCTGAGACCGTGTCCGGCGTCGATCCCGACATTGCGTTTCGCCAGTTCGCCGGCCAGCCGCTCCCGGCGGCGGCGGTACACTTCCTTTGCCTGCTCCACCAGCGCGGCCGTGGCCGGGTCTTGCAGCAGCCAGGCAGTGGCCGCCTGCAGGATGCGGCTGGTCCATCCCGAGCTGAAGCTGCGATAGGACTGGATCTGTTCGACGATCGTCGCCGATCCGGACAGTACGGCGAGCCGCAGGTCCGGGCCATGGGTCTTGGAATAGGACAGGATATGGATGACGCGATCGGGAAAACGCCGGCCAAGCGAAATGCGCGGCGCCTCGGCAATATCGCCAACGCCGTCATCTTCGACAATCAGCACGTCGGTGCCGGCCAGCAGGTCGCCGATGGCCTCGAGCCGCGCCGATGACATGCAGGCGCCGGTCACCGAATGGACGCGCGGCTGGAACAGGAATGCGACAGGCCGCTGCCGCAGAGCGTTTGCGAGTGCCTCTGGCAAGGGGCCGTCACTGTCGCATTCCACCGGGATGATCGGCACATCGAGATCTTCGAGGATGTCGAGCAGGCGAAGCGCCGTGGGGTTCTCAATGGCCACCGGCGCCCCCGGCGGGACCAGCGCATGCAGCAGTGTGTAAATGGCGTTGTACCCGCCATTGGTGGCCAGGAACGCGCCGGGATCGTACGGCCATGACGGGCGCACCGCGGCTTCCAGCTCGGGTAGGATGCGCACCCGCTCGTAGCTGTTGAGCTTTTCGGCGCGCGCGCCATGCGCCAGTGCGATGTCGAGCGGCGGCAAGAGCCTCACATCGGGTTCCGCGATCGCCAGGTTCAGAACGTCCACGCCGTAATTACCGCCGCTCATGTGCCGCTCGGGCCGGGCGGCAAAGCGGTTGCCCATGATCCAGGTGCCGTTGCGTCCGCGGCCGCCGATGATCTTGTAGCGCCGAAGCTCGCTCCACGCCTGCGAGACCGTCGCCGGACTGACACCGAGCACATAGGCCAGATCGCGAACCGGCGGAAGCTTCGCGCCGACAGGCAGCGCGCCGCTTCTGATCAGCGCGCTGGTTTCGCGCGCGATGCCGCGCATCGTGCGGTCGCCGAGGCGTTCAGCAAACCATTCCGCATCGAAATTCATTGGCATCGGCAATCGTTGGGGGTGAATGTTCAGTAACATAATAACATTTGATCGGCCAAAAATAAACATTTACCAATCGCCGGTCAAACATAGCTTTGAAGATCATGCCAACGCCCGTCTCCATCACGATAGCCACCCGCGACTGGGATTATCTCACTCCCTTGATCCTGGGCGATGTCACCTCCAGCCGCCTGTCGGTGAATGTTGACCGCGTCGCCACGCTGATCCCGGATCTCGGCAGCGATCCGAACTACGATGCGGCGGAGGTCTCATTCAGCCGTTATGTGTCGGCCATGGCGTCGGGCGTCGATACGGTGGTTGGACTACCGTGTTTCATCATGCGCGGATTCCGCCACCGCTGCATCATCACCGTCCAATCAAGCCCGCTGGAACGGCTCTCCGACCTTGCCGGCAAACGCATCGGCGTGACCGGCTGGCGCGATTCCGGCAACACATGGACGCGAGCGGCACTTCGCCGGGAAGGTGTCGGCGTCGAGGACGCCTACTGGTTCGCCGGCAGGCTGACGTCAGAGCACCCGATCACCGACCGGCTCGATGGTTTCGGCAGGCCGGGCCGGATCGAAGCTGCGCCGGGCGACCGCCCGATGATGGAGCTGCTGGCGGAAGGCGCGCTGGACGCCGTTTTCACACCCTTCATGCCGGCCGGCTTTTTCGGCCCGGCTTCCGGCTTCCGGCAAGTGCTGCGCGATTTTCGCGCGGCTGAACGCGCCTATTTCGCCGACGTCGGTTATGTGCCCGGCATGCATCTGGTCGCCGTCAAGTCCGCCGTGGCCAGGGAACACCCCTGGCTGCCGCAGGAACTCGCCAGGCTGATCGATGAAAGCCAGCGCGTCTGGACCGGCAAGCGCCGCAAATATGCCGACACCTCGCCCTGGATCCTCGAGGAGCTGCTCCATGCGGGACGCGACCTGCCTGCTTCATGGAACGCCAGCGGCCTGCCCGCCAATCGACGCATGATCGAGGATTTCGTCACGGAGCTACATACCCAAGGCATTCTGGCGGAACGGATTTCCGCCGAAGCCTTGTTTCCTTTTGAGGCCAGGTCGCGGGCCACCGCAGCCTGACAACGCGCAACCAAGGACAGGAGAATGCCATGAGGACAATCAGCTTCATATTCGCCTCGCTCGTCACCATGCTGGCGCAGGCCAGCTTTGCCCAGGACGCCCAGAAACAATCGGTGAACGAGGACTTGCGAGGCCGGCTACCGGAAGAGATCAGGACCGCAGGAAAGATCACCGCTGTCAACAACGGCTCGTTCCCGCCCTATGAGATCGTCACCGGCACCGAACTATCGGGAGCGACCAAGGATATTTCGGACGCCATCGGCCAGCTGCTCGGCGTTGAGGTCGATCACGCCTCGGTTGCTGGCCTGCCAGCTTTGCTGAGCGGCATCAATGCCGGCCGTTATCAGTTCGCGATGGGACCTGTCGGCGACTATCCCGACCGCCAGAAATCCAACGACTTCATCGATTGGGTGCGCGAATACGTCGTCTTCGCCGTCGAGAAGGGCAATCCGCAAGGCATCACGTCGCTCGACACCGCTTGCGGCAAGCGCATCGCCGTCATGTCGGGCGGGTCGGCTGAAAAGGTCATCAAGCAGCAAGCGCAGAAATGCACCGAGGGCGGCAAGCCGGCTGTCGAGGTGCAGTCCTTCACCGATCAGCCGAGTTCGATTCTGGCCGTCCGGTCGAAGCGCTCCGACGCATTCTTCTCCTCGCAAGCGCCGCTGACCTATTTCGTCGAGCAGGCGAAGGGCCAGCTGGAACTCTCCGGTGTCGGCCAAGCCAACGGCTTCAAGGACATCTATCAAGGCGCCGTCGTCAAGAAGGGCTCGCCGCTGGGCGGCGTGCTGCTCGACGCGTTCAAGATCCTGATGAAGAACGGCACCTATGCCGCGGTCATGAAGAAGTGGGGTTTGGAGAAAAACATGATCGAGATGCCCGGCATCAATCAGGGCCAGTAGAGGCCAGCGCCAATAGAGGAAAGCCCAAGTTGAGGATGCTATGACCGACGCGACCGCTGCTTACGCGGCCGGGGTGCCGCAACGTCCCGACGACGCGCTCCGCGACGTCAAACGAGCCCACCGGCCGTTTCCGCTTGTCCGGCTGGCGCTCTGGGCATTCACCGTCGCGGTAGCGGCCGGCTTCGCCTATATCGTTGCGGTCAATCCGAATTTCGGTTGGCCGGTGGTCGCCCAGTATTTCTTCGATCCCACGGTCATGCAGGGGCTTTCGGTGACGCTCGGCCTGACGGTCGTGGCGATGATCCTCGGCATCGTGCTCGGCCTGCTGCTCGCCATCGCGCGCATGTCGAAGGACAGGCTGGCATCCTTTCTCTCCGGACTGTTCATCTGGTTCTTCCGGGGAACACCGCTGCTGGTGCAGCTCATCTTGTGGTACAACCTTTCGACGCTCTTTCCGCGCATTTCCGTCGGTTTCGCGAGTTGGAACACCAACGACCTGATCACGCCTTTGACGGCCGCTATCCTTGGTCTGGCGCTGAACGAGGCCGCCTATATGGCTGAGATCATCCGCGGCGGACTGCTCTCGGTGGACAAGGGACAGGCCGAAACGGCTGAAGCCTTCGGCATGACTCGCGCCAGGGCTTTACGGCGCATCATCATCCCACAGGCGATGCGGTCGATCGTGCCGCCGACCGGCAATCAGCTGATCAGCATGATCAAGGCGACGTCGCTCGTCAGCGTCATCGCCATGGCCGACCTGCTCTATTCGGTGCAATCGATCTACAACCGCACCTTCGAAATCATTCCGCTGCTGATGGTTGCGGTGCTGTGGTACCTGCTGATCACCTCGGTTCTCAACGTCGCGCAGGGCGCGATCGAGCGCCACTACAGCCGCGGCGACCGCGGCGCCCGCGAGAAGACAGCGACCGCCACCCTGGAGGCCGCCAATGAGCGCGCATGACACGCCCCTGGTTCGGGCTCGCAACGTTCACAAGGCGTTCGGCCCGCTCGAGGTGCTGAAGGGCATCGATCTGGACGTCGCGCCTGGCGAGGTGGTGGTAATTCTCGGGCCGTCCGGCTCCGGCAAATCAACGTTCCTGCGATGCATCAATCATCTGGAGGCGATCGACCGGGGGTCGATCGAGGTGGACGGCGAGCAGATCGGCTACCGGCTGCACAACGGCCACCTCGACAAGCTCTCCGACCGGGCGATCGCCGCGCAGCGGCGCAAGATCGGCATGGTGTTCCAGCAGTTCAACCTCTATCCGCACATGACGACCCTGCAGAACGTCATCGAGGCTCCGGTCGGCGTCCACCGGCAGAGCCGCAAGGAGGCGGTCGGCTACGGCCGCGAACTGCTGACCCGTGTCGGTCTCGCCGACAAGATCGATGCCTATCCGCGCCAGCTTTCAGGCGGCCAGCAACAGCGCGTCGCCATTGCCCGTGCGCTCGCCATCCGCCCGAAATTGATGCTCTTCGACGAGCCGACATCGGCGCTCGATCCAGAGCTGGTCGGCGAGGTGCTCGCCACCATGCGCGATCTCGCCAAGCAGGGCTTGACCATGATCGTGGTCACGCATGAGATCGGCTTTGCCCGCGAGGCGGCGGATCGGGTGGTGTTCATGGACGACGGCAATGTGATCGAGGCCGGGCCTCCGGACGAGGTTCTCGCCAAACCCAAGCACCCGCGCACGCGGGCTTTCTTGAGCCGTTTCATCTAAAGCAAAGCCGGCGCGATTACCTGCTCGGCCGGCAAAGGACCTCCCATGCCAAAGACCTCCAACCAGTTCGCCAACATTTCCGATTTCAACGACAAGGCCGCCGAGCTTGCGGCGGCTCGTCAGCACCTGCACGCATATCCCGAACTTTCCTTCCAGGAGCACGAAACGGCTGCTTTCGTGGCTGAACGGCTCGAAAGCTGGGGCTACGAGGTGACGCGCAATGTCGGCGGGCTCGGGGTCGTCGGCCGCTTGCGCCAAGGTGCCGGCCGCAGCATCGCCATCCGCGCCGACATGGATGCCTTGCCGATCACCGAAGCGACCAATCTCCCCTACGCCAGCCAAGCCAGCGGCAAGATGCACGCCTGCGGCCATGACGGCCACACCACGATGCTGTTGGGCGCCGCCGAATACCTGGCGCGCACACGGCATTTCAACGGTACGGTGAACCTCATCTTCCAGCCGGCCGAGGAAGCCGGCAAGGGAAGCGGGGCGCAGGCGATGATCGCCGACGGCCTGTTCGAGCGCTTTCCCTGCGATGCGATATTCGGGCTGCACAACCATCCGGGCGCGCCGGCAGGTTCGTTCCTGATGCGCGCCGGGCCGCTGATGGCGGCGAGCGATACGGTCACCATCAAGATCACCGGGCGTGGCGGCCACGCCTCGCGTCCGCACCTGACGGTCGACCCGATCGTCGCTGCCGCCAACATCATCATGACCCTGCAGACGGTGGTGTCGCGCAACGTCAACCCGATCGAGACGGCGGTCGTTACCGTCGGCACCATTCACGGCGGCACGGCCTCCAATGTCATCCCGGAACATGCCGAGATCACGCTGAGCGTCCGGTCGTTCTCGGCCGAGATTCGCGACAGGCTCGAGCAGCGCATTTGCAGCATCGTGGCACTTGTGGCGCAAGCGCATGGCGCAACCGCCGAGATCGACTACGAGCGCGGCTACCCGGTGGTGATCAATTCCGAGGGCGAGACGTCCTTCGCGACAGACGTCGCTGTCGAACTCGTTGGTCAGGACAAGGTATCCGTCTGCCCGTTGATCCCCGGCAGTGAGGACTTTTCCTATTTCCTCGAGCACAAACCCGGTTGCTTCCTCCGCCTCGGCAACGGCGAGGATTCAGCCATCCTGCACAGCTCGAAATACGATTTCAACGACGGCAATTTGACCGTCGGCGCAGCGCTCTGGGCTCGATTGACCGAGAGATTCTTGGCCGCTTGATCCATCCCTGCGGCTTGGATTGTCGAACGGCCGGCCGAGCAGAATTGGCCGACCGGCCGTGCGACGATCCTCAACGAACTCTCACCGCATTCCGCCTCTTCGAATAGGATAAGAGTTTCGCTCTCAGACGAACAAAAAGTCACTCGTTGTCAGCGTGTTCGTAAAGTTTGCGAGAGTAACTTGATCGACTCCTGCGGTAATGATGGTGCTGGTTCCACTTTGCGCAATGGTGAGATCATCGAACGATTGCACGCCCTCCACGCCACTAAACACGATAGTGTCGCCTTGGGTCTGGCTGAAATCGTAGATGGTGTTTTGGGTTCCGACCGTCATGGAACCATCGTCCTTGAATATGAATTGGTCTCTGCCGCCCTGAGCGAACTCGCTCAGTTGCCCGTCACCCCACATGTCATTGATGACTGTGCAACCGGGTGCCGCGCTCCCAGCGTACAGGGTATCGTTTCCGCCCTTGGCCGAACCGGACATTTGTAAAGCGTCGCCGCACAGGAAGTTACGGAGCTGGCCGCTTTCGCTGTTCTGGCCCCCGGTAAGAATGTCGTTGCCGCCCTGGGCGGAACCGGACATAGCGCGCGCGTCGCCGTATAACTCGTTTAGAACATCAGGAAAGGCGCTTTTGTCCCCGCCGGTCAGGGTGTCATTGCCGCCCACAGCGCTGCCGAGCGTCGTGACAGCGTCGCCATACCCCAAATTATGGGTGCCTTGCAGCACGGCCACGTCATCGCCCCCAAGCGCATGGTCGGACATACTGCCGCCCGCGTCGCCGTAGAAAGTTATCTCCGAGCCACCCGCGCTCGTGACGTTGTCGTTGCCGCCCGCGGCAAAACCGGAAAGATCGCCGCCCGCATCGCCATAAAGAGTTTTGCTCCCGATCTCCCCACCCGTGTCTGTGTAATGGTCGTCGCCGCCCTGAGCATGGTCAGACATGTTGCCGCCGGCGTCGCCGAAGAAAGTGTTGGTGGAAAAGAAGCTACCCGTGAAGGTATCGTTGCCACCCTTGCTGTAGTCCGACATATCGCCGCCGGCATCGCCGTAGAAAGTGTTGAAGGAGTCGGTCCTGGTCGTGAAACTGTCGTCGCCGCCCTGCGCATTGCCTGACAAGTTGCTGCCGGCGTCACCGAAGAAAATGTTGTTGGCCTCTTTGGAGCCCTGGAAGGTGTCGTTGCCCCCCTTGCTGTGATCCGACATTTCGCCGCCCGCATCACCGTAGAAGGTGTGGTCAGCTCCTTGTACAGTGCTGGTCACGAAAGTGTCGTCACCGCCCTGGGCATAGCCGAACATGTTGCCGCCGGCGTCACCGTAGAAAGTGTTGTCTACCCGTCTACCCACTTCACTGCTGAAGGTATCGTTGCCGCCCTTGCTGTGGTCAGACATGTCGCCGCCGGCGTCGCCGTAAAAAGTGTTGAAGGAGTCGCCCTCGGCCCTAAAACTGTCGTCGCCGCCCTGGGCGTGACCGAACATGTTGCCGCCGGCGTCACCGTAGAAAATGTAGGTGCCTAGCGAGGCGCCCGTGAAAGTGTCGTTGCCGCCCTTGCTGTGGTCCGACATATCGTCGCCAGCATCACCGTAGGCAGTAGTGGTTGTGGAGATTGGCAGCGCCGTGAAGGTGTCGTTGCCGCCCTTAGAAAAATCGAACATGCTGCCGCCAGCGTCGCCGATTAAGATAGCTGTAGCCAGGTCGCTAGTGAGGATGTCATCGGTACCCCATTGACGATCCACCAGATCGCCGGAAGTAAAAGGAACGCGTTTAGACATTGTACCCTCCTGCTGAGCCTACCCCACCCATCACAGCCCTATGCTGTTAGGCAAGAGCGAGCAATAATCACAAAGGGCTATGTCTCTGGGCATAAGGGGGTCGGTAGCTCATCACCGCCGCGCCCTTGGCGACAGCCAGCTGATTGAGTTTTGATTTTGGCTAGCCCAGCCTCGCTCTTGCCTTCGCCGTCCAGGCGTTGAACAGCCGGTCGGCGACGATGCCGATGAAGGCAATGGCCAGGCCGGCGACGATGCCGCGGCCGGAATCGGCCTTGGACAGCGCGATGAACACCTCCTGGCCGAGATCGCGGGTGCCGACCATGGCGCAGATGATGATCATCGCCAGCGCCATCAGGATGGTCTGGTTGACGCCCAGCATGATCTCCGGCAACGCCAGCGGCAGTTGCACGCGAAAGAACGTCTGGCGCTTGGTGCAGCCGGACACTTTCGCCGCCTCGATCAGCGCCGGCGGCACCTGCCTGATGCCGTGATTGGTGTAGCGGATGGCCGGGACCACGGCAAAGGCGACGGTGGCGATCATCGCGGTGACGTCGCCGACCCGAAACAGCATCACCACAGGGATGATGAAGCAGAACGACGGCAGCACCTGCAGCGTGTCGATGACCGGCGTGACGATCTTTTCGAAGCGGTCGCTGCGCGATGCCATCAGCCCGATCGGGATGCCGATCAGGCAAGCGATGAAGGCCGAGATGCCGCAGAGATAGACCGTCGCCATGGTCTTTTCCCACAGGCCGGTGACGGCGCAGAACCCGGTCAATGCCGCGACCAGGGCGGCCAGGCGCAGGCCGCCGAGCTGGTATCCGGCAAGGCCGAGCAGGAACACCGCGCCCAGCCACGGAAAGCCCTCGCAGAAGGCGCGCACCGGGTTCAGTACATTGAGGATAAGCGCCACGCGGAAGGCTTCGATCGTGTCGAAGAAGTTGATGGTGATCCAGTTCACCGCCGCCTTCCACACAGGCGCGGTGGTGAAGGTGATCACCTTCGGCACTGCCGCGAAGGCCGGCACGAACAGGCCAAGCAGCGTCGTGGCCGCAACGATGACGATGGCCAGTGTCAGATTGGGATAGCGACGCCAGAAGCTCGGGCTCACGTCCTGATAGACATGGCCTTTGGCGTGATTGTGGGCGATCGCCTGGCTCAGCCGGTCGAGCGCAATGGCCAGCGCGACGATGGCGAGGCCGGCCTCCATCGCCTCGCCGACCTTGAGCGCGCGTAGCGCCAGCAGCACGTCGTAGCCGAGGCCGCCGGCACCGATCATCGACGCGATGATCACCATGTTGAGCGCCAGCATGATCACCTGGTTGACGCCGACCATCAGCGTCGGCCGCGCCGACGGCAACAGCACGCGCCACAGTTTCTGCCGCGCCGTGCAGCCGGCCATCTCGCTGAAATCGTCGATCTCCGACGGCACCCGCGACAATCCCAGCATCGTCGCCCGCACCATTGGCGGCGTCGCGAAAATTGCCGTCGCGATCATCGCCGAAACCGGGCTGTTGCCGAACAGGAGCAGCATCGGGATGAGATAGGCGAAGGTTGGGATCGTCTGCATCAAATCGAGGGCAGGGGAGATCAATAACCTCTCGGCCCAAGGCTTGCGCCATGCCCAGATGCCGGCGAACAGGCCGGTGACGATGCAGAACGGCACGGCGATCGAGATCAAGCCCAGCGTCAGCATGGCGCTGGTCCACTGCCCGAACAGCGCGATGTAGACAAAGCAGCCGCCGACCAGCGCACCCAGCTTCCAGCCGCCGGCGGCGCGCCCGGCAAGGTAGGCGGCAGCGCAGACGCCGATCCAGGATAAGCGCGGCAAGACGATCATATCCGCGCCATGGCCGATCTTGAAATTCTTGGCCAGAAGATTGAGCGCGAAATCGAGCGGCACGCCAAGCACCGCAGTGATCGAGCGCGTCAGCCAAGAGAAGTTCGATTTCACCCAGGTCATCAGCGCACTGACCCAGTCGGCGACGGGAACGACCGCATCGGCCGGGTAATTGACCGCCCACGGCAGGCTTTCCTGCAGCAGGAACACGACAAGCACGGCGGCAAGCGCGCAGCCCCAGATCGCCAGCCAGGTCTGAACCTGCCGGGGCCTCGCTGCGCTGGCGCTTGCCGTGACCGTCATGCGCCGGCTCCCGGGCGCTCTATGCCGGCAAGAAGATCGATCACCGCTTGCGGCGTGACCTCGCCGATCGGCTTGCCGGTGCCGTTGACCACCGCGAATGGCTTGCCGGCCGAAACGATGCTTGCCGAGAAACTGGCGATCTTGGCATCCGGCGCGACCGTGCCGCCATGCTCAGCGCCGTCGCAGGCGCGCATCAGGCTTTTGGCCGAGATCACCTTGGCGCGGTCGACGTCGCGGGTGAATTCGGCGACATAGTCGGTCGCCGGGTTAACCACCAGCTCTTCCGGCGTGCCGATCTGGATGACCTCGCCGTCCTTCATGATGGCGATACGATCGGCCAGCCGGATGGCCTCGTCGAAATCATGGGTGATGAAAACGATGGTCTTGTGCAGCATGGTCTGCAGCCGCATCAGCTCGTCCTGCATCTCGCGGCGGATCAGCGGATCGAGCGCCGAGAACGGCTCGTCGAGGAACCAGATTTCCGGCTTGGTGGCGAGGCTGCGGGCGATGCCGACACGCTGCTGCTGGCCGCCGGAAAGCTCGCGCGGATAGAAATGCTCGCGGCCGCGCAGGCCGACCAGTTCGATGACTTCGCGGGCCCGCTTCTCGCGCGTCGGCCGGTCCTGCCCCTGGATGCCCAAGGGAAAGGCAATGTTCTCCAGCACGTTCAGATGCGGCAGCAAGGCAAAATTCTGGAACACCATGCCCATGCGATGGCGTCGCAGCTCGATCAGCGCGGCATCCGAAATCTTGAGCAGATCCTTGCCCTCGAATTCGACCTTGCCATGGGTCGGCTCGATCAGCCGCGACATGCAGCGCACCAGCGTCGACTTGCCTGACCCCGAAAGTCCCATGATGATGAAGATCTCGCCTTGGCGGATTTCGAGATCGACGGCGCGCACCGCACCAACCAGCCCGGCCGCAGCGATGTCCGCCATGCTGGCTTTGCCGTCGCGCTGGCGAATGAAATTGGCCGCGTCCGCGCCGAACAGCTTCCAGACGTTGCGGCAGGCAAGCTTTATCGGGCGGGCATCCTTGCCCGCTGCTTTCGCCGCCTGTTCAATCGTATCGCTCATGCAATCGTCCTCTGGAATAAGGGATCGAGACCCGGCCATGAATGGCCGGGTCGTCGCATTTCCAGTCAGACGGTCACTCAGCCCAGGCTTTCCAGTCGGCTTCGTGGGCGGCGATCCAGGCGGCGGCGACGTCTTCCGGCGTCTTGCCTTCGAGATCGATCTCGCCGCTCATCTTGTTGAGCTCGTCGGTATCGACGGTGTAGTTCTTCGCGACCTTGTAGGCGACCGGCCATTTGTCCTTCATGCCGGCCCAGGAATATTTCCAGATCTCGCCATGCGGTTTGCCGCAGTCATATTTCGCATCGGGGTTCACACCCCATTTCGGGTCGTTGTAGCATTCTGTCGTATAATCGGGGAATTCGACCCATTCGCCCTTGTATTTGGCCGGCGCCCAATGCGGCGAATAGATCCACAGCATGATCGGCGCCTTGCGCTGATAGGCCGATTCCAGCTCGGCGAACATCGCCGCATCGGTGCCGGCATGGATGACGGTGAAGGGCAGTTTCAGCGCCTCGACGCGTTCGTCGTCAAAACCTTCCCATGTCACGGGGCCGCCGAGATAGCGCCCCTTCGGCGCGGTTTCGGCGGTGGAGAAGGCCTCGGCACATTTCGGGTCTTTCAGCGCTTCCCAGTTAGGCAGGCCGGGGCATTTCTCCTTCATATACTCGGGAAACCACCATTCTTCCTTGGCCTTGGGCCCGAGCTTGCCGAGGCGTTCGGTCTGCCCGGTTGCATCCGAGGCCTTCATAGCCTCGCCGGCCGTCGTGTCCCAAAACTCCATGCCCACATCGATGTCGCCATTGGTGAGACCGGTGGTCAGGCTGGAGAGATAGTCGGCGGTCGGATATTCGACGGTGTAGCCGAGCTTTTCGAGAATGCCGCCGAGGATCTTGGCGTTCAGATTGACGCTGGTCCAGTCGAACAGCGCGATCTTGATCGGGTCGTTGGATTCCGGCGCCGCCGCCTGGGCCGGAGGGGTCAGCGCGCTTGCCGCGGTAAGTATCAAGGCTCCCATTGAGAAATTCGAAATCATGTTCCGAAGTGACATGCTTGTTCTCCTGTCAAGCTCTAGTGAAGTTATCGTTCGTTCCCTTCTTGCGTCTTTTTTGATTGTGTTGGAAAAGCTGGTCGTTGCGCAAGACCGTCGGCGCCACAATGCTGCCGAAGCGGATGCCGGCGCAAAACGGGGTGGTGCCAAAATTGGTGAAGATGTGGCGCGGGACCGGCCGCGTCATGATTGCCGAAGGATTGCTGCCAAAGCAGTGATCCACGGATCGATCGCCGGTCTTGAGATGCAAACCATCAGAGTCCCATGATCTCAGCTGTCGGCTCGGCAACTCGCCAGAGCCACTTTCATGGGATGAAATTATATATACCAACGTTCATGTCGCGCAACGAATAACGCCGGTGCCAATTTCACGGCCCGTCGTTTTTACATGGACCATAAATCGGTTCGAAAAAAGCCAAGGTTGCCGGTCATCCCGTACACGGGCCACGAGGACAGGACATCGATACAATGCAGCAGACCAAAGCGCCTTACTTCAGCCAATGGGAAACACCGGAGATGACGCTGCCGGTGATTGCCGAGGGACCTTCGGCGCTGGTGCGCGATCCGCTGTGGCGGCATTCGGGCGCCGAGACGATCGAGGAATACGTACGCTGGGCAGCGCACGTGTGCGGCATGGCCTGCCTGAAGATGATCCTTGCTGCACGCGATGAAATCCATCCGACACTCGAACTTGCCCGCGCCTGCGCCGCCTATGGCGGCTATGTCGTCAACGAGATCGACGCCTCGATCAAGGGGTTGATCTATGCGCCTTTCGTCAAGTTCGTGGCTGAACGTTTCGGGCTAAGTGCGGAGACAATGACGAACGTCGATACGGCCGCCATTCCCGAACTTCTTTCGAAGCGGCAGTTTTTCATCGCTTCGGTGCATCACGCAATCCGCTGGCCGGAGCGCGAGCCGCCATCGAAGGGCGGTCATCTGGTGCTGGTGACGGCAGCCTCTCCAGAGACGGCCCGCTTCCACAATCCCTCCGGCCACGACCAGGCGAGCCAGGCCGACGTGACGCTGCCACTTGCCGTCTTCGATCGTTTCTTTGCCAACCGCGGTATTGCCGTCGGCTTCTGACCCTTTCAACACCAGATCGTCTCCGAGGCTTTCATGACCCCTTCCTTGAACAGACTGCGTATTGCCGTGCTCTTTGGCGGACGTTCCGCCGAGCATGACGTTTCGGTGCTTTCAGCAACCAATGTCATGCGTGCGCTGCTGCCCGCCAAATACGATGCCGTCCCAGTCTTCGTCACGCGGGAAGGGCAATGGCTGCTGAGCAGCTTCGAGGATGGTACGCTGGCGAAACCTACGGTCGGCACGGAAGTTTGCCTGGTTCCGGGTGGGCGCGGACGGATGATGGCGATCCCGGCCGATGGCGCGCCCTATGATCTGCCAAAGATCGACATCCTGTTTCCTGTCCTGCACGGCCCCCATGGTGAAGACGGCTCGGTACAGGGAGTGGTCGACGTCGCTCGGGTGCCGCTCGCCGGCTGCGGCATCCTGGGTTCAGCAACCGCACTGGACAAAGATATCGCCAAACGGCTCCTGAAAGCGGCGGGGCTGCCAATCGCGCGCTCAGTGACGATTCATGAAGGTGCGGCGCCCGCCCTCGCCACACTGGAAGGCGAGCTCGGCCTGCCGTTCTTCATCAAACCGGCGCGTCAGGGTTCGTCTGTCGGCATCAGAAAGGTCAATGCCAGCCAGGAATTCGACGGAGCGCTTGCTGAAGCCTTCCGGCACGATTGCAAGCTGTTGGCAGAGGAATTCGTTCGTGGGCGCGAGATCGAATATAGCGTGCTGGAGGACCCGGCGGGCAACCTGTTCGTCTCGCGGCCAGGCGAGATCGTGCCGGCGGAAAGCCACGGCTTCTACAGCTACGATGCCAAATATATCGACGAGAATGGCGCGGCGCTAAAAGTGCCGGCCGAGCTGCCGCCGGAGATTGAGGCAGGCATGCGGGACGTGGCCGCAAGGGCTTTCAGAGCCCTCGGCTGTGACGGGATGGCGCGCGTCGACTTTTTCCTGACACCGGACATGCAATTCTTGGTCAATGAAATCAACACCATCCCCGGCTTCACCGATATCAGCATGTATTCCAAGGCAATGGCGGCAAGCGGCGTCAGCTATTCCGAAATCATCGACCGGCTCGTGGAGCATGGATTGGCACGGGCCGGCCGACCAGCCTGAATGCAGCGAAGGGGCTTTCAGTTTCCAGCCGATGGCACGTTGGCCTGCGTCGTTTCTCACGACATAATCAGGCCGCCATCGACATTGATGGTCTGCCCCGTGATGTACGCGGCATCGTCGCTGGCAAGAAAACTGACCAGGCCAGAGACGTCCTCGCCGCTGCCGGCGCGGCCCATCGGGATGTTCTTCACCCATTCGGCCATCAGTTCGCCGGGCTTGTAATCGCCCATCAGCTTGCCCCACGCGGCGTCGTTGTAAGCCCACATGTCGGTGTCGATGATGCCGGGGCAGATCGCGTTGACGGTGATCTTCTCCTTCGCCACTTCCTTGGCGAGGCTCTGGGTGATGCCGACGACACCGAATTTCGAGGCCGCGTAATGCGGCGTGTAGATAAAGCCTTGCCGTGCCTGACCGGATGCCGTGTTGATCAGCCGGCCGCCATCGCCATGCTTGCGGATGCGCGCGATCGCCTCCTGGCAGCACAGGAACACGCCCTTGGTGTTGACCGCCATCACCTTGTCCCATTCGGCCTCGGTCATCGCCTCGATCCTGGCGATGGTGATGACACCGGCATTCTGCACGGAGATGTCGACGCGGCCGAACTCTTGCTCGGCTAGGTCATAGAGGGCAACGACTTCGTCTTTCCTGGTCACGTCCATGCGCAGCGATGCGACCTTGGCGCCCGCAGCCTTGAGATCGGCGGCGACCTCCTCGACCCGCGCGTCGATGGCGCTGACGACCACGGCAGCACCCTCGGCCGCGAAGCGCCTGGCCATTGCCGCGCCGATACCGCCGCTGGCACCGGTGATGACCGCCGTCTTCCCCTGGAATCGCTTCTGCATTTTCTCTCCTACCAGCAGACGAAGCCGCCATCGACGATCAGGTCGATGCCGGTGACGAAACTCGAGGCGCGGCTGGCCAGGAACACGGTCGGGCCGACCATTTCTTCCGGCGCCGCCATGCGGCCCATCGGCGTGTCGCGCTCAAAGACCCTGACCTGGTCGGCAACCTCCGGCCGCTTGTTCATCGGCGTCAGCGTGTAGCCGGGGCTGACCACATTGACGCGCAGGCCGCGATCGGCCCATTCCATGGCGAGGCTCTTCGACATGTGGATGACGGCGGCCTTCGACGAATTGTAATGCGCCTGGGTCAGGCCGCGGTTGACGATCGAGCCCGACATCGAGGCGATGTTGATGATCGAGCCTTTGCGTCGCGCCAGCATGGCGCGTGCCTCGGCCTGGCAGGACAGGAACACGCCGCTGACATTGACGTCATAGAGCTTCTGCCATTTCTCCAGCGACAGCGTCTCGGCCGGTTCGGCGGCGGCAACGCCGGCATTGTTGACGGCGACGGTCAGCGCGCCGAGTTCTGCCTCCGTGCGCTCGATCGCCGCCGCGAGATCGGCCTCTGAAGTCACCGTGCCGGTCAGCACCAGCGCCTTGCGGCCGAGTGCAGTGATCCGGTGCGCGGTCTCATCCAACCCGCCTTTGGAGGCATGGCCGAAACAGGCGATATCGGCGCCGGCCTCGGCCAGGCCGATGGCGATCGCTTGCCCGATGCCGCTGCCGGCGCCTGTCACCAGTGCGACGTCGCCTTGAAGATCGAATAGTTTCATCGTCGGTCCCTCTGCTCCAACCGCCGTCCTCCTGAAGGGAAGGGGCGCCAACTCTGTTGCTGGCGCCCCGCGCGGTCCGGTGCTTGGGAGGATACCACCTGCTGCGCTTTGTTTCGATCGCCGTCCTAGCTTGTGGCGAGTTCCATCACGGCGACATTGCTCGCTTCGTTGCGATCGAGAATGCCGCGTTGGCGGCCGCGGCTCAGCACCAGCACGCGATGCGACAGGCCGAGCACTTCCTCGAGGTCGGAGCTCACCACCACCACCGCCATGCCGGAGCGCGCGAGATCGGCGATCACGTCGTAGATCGCGGCGCGGGCGCCGACATCGATGCCGCGCGTCGGCTCGTCCAAGATGAACACCTTGGGCGGGCGCGACACCCATTTGGCGATGATCACCTTCTGCTGGTTGCCGCCAGACAGCTTGCTGACCGCCTGGTTCGGCCGGCCCTTGACGCCGAGCCGGCGAATACCGGCCTCGGCGAATTTCTGCACTGCCTTCGGAAACACCCAGCCATTCGGCGCGACATGGTCGAAATTGCCGATCGCCAGATTCTCGCCGATCGTCTGGTCGAGCACCACGCCTTGTGCCTTGCGGTCTTCCGGCACCAGAACGACGCCGGCCTTGATCGCCGCCGCCGGGCCGTTGAGATGCACTGGTTTGCCGGCGACGCGCACCGAGCCGGATGAGATCGGATCGGCACCGGCGATCGCCCGCACCAGCTCCGTGCGGCCGGCGCCGATCAGCCCGGCAATGCCGAGGATTTCGCCAGCCCGCACCGAAAAGTTGACATTTTGGAAGCTGCGTTCCGGCGAGGACAGGTTCTCGATCTCGAGCAGCGTGTCGTTGCCGGGCGCCGACAAAGTCGGGAACATCCGCTCGACGCTGCGGCCGACCATCTGCTCGACCACTGTGCGCACCGGAATGTCGGCGCGCTCATGCCGCGCGACGATGCGGCCGTCGCGCATCACCACCACGCGGTCGGCGATTTGGGCGATCTCGTCCAGCCGGTGGCTGATATAGATGAAGGACATGCCTTCGGCCTTGAGCTTGCGGATCTGCTGGAACAGGAGCTCCGTTTCTTCGCCACCAAGTGCGGCCGTCGGTTCGTCGAAGATCAGCAGCTCGGCATTGAGCGTCAGCGCCTTGGCGATCTCGACCTGCTGCTGGGCGGCGATCCTCAGTGTGCGCACCTTGCGCTCGGGCGAAACATCGAGGCCGAGGCGCTTCAGCTGGGCCGATGCCCGCGCATTCATAGCCGCGCGGTCGATGCGGCCGCCGCGCATCGGCAGGCGGCCGACATAGACGTTTTCGGCGACCGACAGATCGGGCAAGAGCTTCAGCTCCTGGTGGATCATGCCGATGCCGGCGTCGATCGCCGCGGCGGGATTGGCGGGGGAATAAGGGTTCCCCCGCCAGGTGATGGTGCCGGCATCGGGCTTGGTTGACCCGGCGATGATGTTCGAGACGGTCGACTTGCCGGCGCCGTTTTCGCCAAGCAGCGCCACGACCTCGCCCGGCCGCACCTCGAAGCTCGCATCGGCCAGGACCTGCACCGGTCCGTAGCTCTTGCAGAGGCCGCTGACGACTAGCCCCAGATTGGGGCTGTGCGTATGGCGAGGATCCGTGGACATCGTTGCGCTCGTCGACTGCCGGACTGGTCTAAATCAAGGATGCTTGGCGATGAACTGCTCGACATTGTCCTTGGTGGTCAACGTCGCATCCTGCAGCTGTTCGGCCGGAATGGTCTCGCCGGCCACCAGCTTGATCGCCGCATCGACGGCAAGCCGGCCCATGCCTTGCGTCTGCTGCGTCGCCGTTACGTCGAAGACACCGTCCTTCAGCGCCTTGAGCGCCGCCACGTCGCCGTCAAAGCCGGCAACCCAGACCTTATGGCCGGGATTGGCGACCTTGACCGCCTGCGCCGCACCGAGCGCCAGTGCGTCGGCCTGGCCGATGACGATCGATACGTCGGGATGCGACTGCAACAAATCCTGCGTCAGCTTGAAGCCTTCGTCCTGGTGCCAGCCTTCGCTCCACAGTTCGCCGACGACCTTGATGTCGGGATAGGCGGTCAGCGCTTCGCCGCAGCCCTTCGAGCGATCGACCTCGGGCGTCGTACCCTTCTGGCCGTGGATGATGATCAGCTCGCCCTTGCCGCCGGCCTGCTTGGCGATGTAGTCGCAAACCGCCTTGGCAGACGCCACACTGTTGGTGGCGATGAAGGTGTCGCCGGGCGCGCCGTCGGCGTTGCGGTCGACATTGATGACCGGGATGCCGGCAGCCTTGGCCGTCTTGGTCGGCACGGTGGCGGCAGTGGCGCCGGCCGGGATGTAGATCAGCGCGTCGATGTTCTGCGTGATCAGATCCTGCACCTGGCTGACCTGCGTCGCCGAATCGCCCTTGGCGTCGACGGTGACGACCTCGATGCCCTTTTCCTTGCCGTAGGCTTCGACGGACTGCTTGATCTGGTTGAAGAAGTCGGCCTGCAAATTGGCGACGGCGAGGCCGAGCTTCTTGGCTTCCTTGGCCGAGGCCATGTCGGACAGGCCGAGCAGCGGGATGACGGCTGCGGCGGCAAGCAGCAATGAACGTTTGGTCAGCATGTTATTCCTCCGTTGATGTTCAATCTGTCCTGCCCGCGCATCGCGGCGCCCGAACAACTCCCAGTTTCGGATCACCGATCCGTTTTCGCCCGGATGTCCCAGGCGAATTTCATTGCGCCCCAGTTTTCATCGCGCCCAATTCTTCATTGAGCTCTGCGCCGCCAGGTGTCGGTGGCCACCGCCAGCGCGATCACCACGCCGATAACCACTTGCTGGATGAAGGGCGAGACACCGAGCAGGTTCAACCCATTGCGCAGCACGCCGATGATGAGGACGCCGATGGCGGTGCCGCCGATCGAGCCGACGCCGCCCGACAGGCTGGCGCCGCCGATCACCACCGCCGCGATGGTGTCGAGTTCGTAGCCGAGGCCGGAGCTCGGCTGGACGGAATCGAGCCGGGCGGCAAGCACGATGCCGGCGAGACCGGCCAGCACGCCGCAGATCGCGTAGACCCAGTTGGTCAGCGACTTGACCGGTATGCCGGACAGCCGGGCGACTTCGGCGCTGCCGCCGATTGCGTAGAGGCTACGGCCGGTGGCGCGATAATTCAGGAAGATCGCGAAAATGACGGCAAGCACGATCATCAGCCCGACGGTGACCGACAGGAAGCCGAAATGGCGGATGATCGACAGGCTGGTGAACCAGTCGGGAAAGCCGACGATCTGTGAGCCGTCGGTGATCATATTGGCGAGACCGCGCGCTACCGACATCATGGCCAACGTGGCGATGAAGGGCGGCAGCTTGGTGACCGTCACCAGCAGGCCCGAAACCAGCCCGCAAAGACCGGCGACGACGAGGGCTGCGGCGATGCCCGCCGGCAGGCCCAAATTGAGATAGTCCGAGTGGGCGACGAAGCCCATCACCATGGAAGCCAGCGCCAGCACGGAGCCGACGGACAGGTCGATGCCGCCGATCAGGATGACCAGCGTCATGCCGATCGCCATGATGCCGAGCACGGTGACCTGGTCGAGCACGTTGAGGATGTTGCGGACAGTCAGGAAGGTGTCGGTGGTCAGCGAGAGCGCTAGGCAGAGCAGGACCAGCCCGATCAGCGGGCCCATGGTTCCGGCAAAGACAGCCGAAAACCTTGCGCCCGCGGTAACCTGTGCGCCAGAGCCTGCCTTCAACTCGCTTGCGTCGTTGCTCACAGCCACTTCGTCTCCTCCACAGCAATCCGGCGGTGCATCACCGGGCCACGTTGTTCACCCGGCCCCTCCCCGTGAACAATTTATCTTTAACATGCAATTTTGTTCAGCTAAACTGTTCGTCGGAAAATTGTCAAGGCCTGCCGCTTCATTCGACGACGGTTTGCGCTGTCCGCCGGTTTGCCTTACGCAAGGTCTCGGAAATCTTGGGCATTTCGAAGTCGCCGGATTGGAATATCATGAGCAGAGCCGGCGGCTGCGGCAAGGCAAACAGATGACGATCATAGAGAACGAAAGAGCCTCGCGCTTCCCCGACGCCGAACTCAAGGCCCGCGCCGCTTGGCACTATTATGTCGAGGGCCTGACGCAGGAGCGGATTTCCGAAATCCTCGGCGTCGGCCGCATCAAGGTGCATCGCATTCTCTCCGCCGCCCGCGAAGAAGGTGTCGTCCAGTTCCGTATCCGCGACAGCGTCGTCGAATGCGTGATTTTGGAGGAAAGTCTCAAGCAGCGCTTCGGGCTCAGCCAGGCTGTTGTGGTACCGTCGGCCGCCGACCGAAGCAACGCGCCGCTGATGATCGGTCATGCGGCCGCTGCCTATCTGGCCGACCACGTGAATGCTGGCGATGTCATTGCGCTGGGCTGGGGGAGGACGCTGAAATTCGCCATCAATGAATTGCCGCGGCGACCGATCGCCAGGACGACAGTGGTTTCCATGCTTGGCGGCCTCACCCATGCACAGCCGCTCAACCCCACAGAAAGCGCCTGGGATTTCGCCGAAAAGATCGGTGCGGAGTGTTTCCTGCTGCCGGTACCGGTCTATGCCGACAGGCCGGAGCAGCGCGACGCTTTCATGAGCCAGCGTAGCGTTCAGGATGTTGTTTTCCGTGCGCGCCGGGCAAACATCGCCGTGCTCAGCGTCGGTTCGTTTTCCAACGACAGCCCGATCGCCAATTACGGCTTCATCAAGCCCAGCGAACTCGAGGAGCTGCAGGCCGCCGGCGCCGTCGGCGATATTCTGTGTCATTTCATCGACGCCGAGGGCCGCCCGGTCGACCACGAGGTCAACCGCCGCGTCTGCGCCTATCCGCTGCAGGATCTGTCGGACATCCCGGCCATCATCCTGGTTTCGGGAGGGCAGGAAAAGATTGCCATCATGCGGGCGGCACTCGCCAACACCAAGGTATCGGTTCTGATCACCGACGAGGATGCGGCAAAGGGGCTGCTCAACGGCTAGTCGCGTTGAGAGCACTCAACCGCACGTGGATGTCGCGCGTCGCCTGATAAAGGTCACGGTAGATCGCCTTGCGCGCGCGATAGCCGGAGACCAACCCGTCGACCGGATCGACATGCCTGGTGGGAGCGGCAGCCATTGCCTCCGCGGCGGCTTCCGACGACGCAAACCAGCCGACCGCGGCAGCCGCCAGCATGGCGGCGCCGAGTGCGGCGGCCTCGTTGACCGGCGAAACCGAGATCGGCCGCTCGAGCACGCTTGCCATGATCTGCATGAGGAGCGCGCAATTGGTGCCGCCGCCGGCGGCAATCATCGCCGCCGGTCTGCCGCCGGCCTGGGCTTCCATGGCCTCCGTGGCAACGGCCTGCTCGAAGGCGATGCCTTCCAGGACAGCGCGGAAGAGATGCTCCGGCCGGTGGTCCAGCGACAGGCCGACAATGGCGCCGCGCGCAGCACCGTCCCAATAGGGGCTCATGACGCCGGCCCAGTACGGCATTACGAGCAGTCCGTCACTGCCGGCGGCAACATCCAGCGCCGCCTTCTCCAGCGCTGCTGCCGACGGCGAGCCGGTCGTGCGAACGATCCAGTCGACCAGTTGCATGCCCGAGCGCAGCACGGTCTCCAGCATGAAACCGGAGCCGGTCGGCGAGACCAGTGTTCGAAACGCGTCGGAGGTTTTCATCTTGCCGGAGTAACAGCCGCTGACCACGCCGGAACCGAGCGAAAGATAGCTCTTGCCCTCGCCATAGACGCCCATGCCGAGGCCCATCGCCTGGCCGTCCCCGGCCCCGGCGACGACAGGCGTGCCAGCCTTCAGGCCGGTCAGCCGTGCTACGCTTGCGGAAAGGCCGCCGCAGACCGCGCCCGGCGCGACAAGTTCCGGCAATTGCTTTATCTGCAGCCCCGCGGTCGCAACAAGGCGGGGATGCCAGGTGCCTTTCTCGACGTCGAGCAGCCCGAGCGGATCCGCACTTGCCGTGCTGGTCACCAGCCGTCCGGTCAGCCGCTGAACGAAGAAGCCATGCACGTCGACCAACGCCGCTGCCTCGTGCAGCACCTGCGGCTGGTGTTCGGCAAGCCAGGCGATGGCATAGAGCGCCGGCGTCGGGTCCGGCGGCTTGCCGCTCCAGTCGCGGATGGCCTCGCGGCCGAGTTCGGCCGAAAGCCTGATAACCTGCGGGCGGGCGCGTTCGTCGAGCCACAGGATCGCTGGAATGAGCGGCTTGCCGGCGTTGTCCACCAGTGTGAAGGTCTCGCGCTGGTGGGCGATGCAGATCGCCGCCACCCGGTCCGCGCTGATCTTGTCGGCGACCTGCTTCAATGCGCCAAGCAGCGCCGTCCACCAATGTTCGGCGTCCTGTTCGAAATAGCCGGGCTTCGGATTTGAAAGCGGATAGGTCTCGCGCGCCTGGAACAGCTCCTCGCCGTTGCGCGTGAAGGCAATCGCCTTC
The DNA here is from genome assembly GCF_040323155.1 of Mesorhizobium sp. M0060. Taxonomy (NCBI): domain Bacteria; kingdom Pseudomonadati; phylum Pseudomonadota; class Alphaproteobacteria; order Hyphomicrobiales; family Phyllobacteriaceae; genus Mesorhizobium; species Mesorhizobium sp. M0060. The sequence goes on along the minus strand of NZ_JAMYUP010000024.1, from coordinate 36,595 downwards.
ACGGCCGTCGTCGAGGCATCGATCCCGATTACGACATCATCCATCAGGCGGAGATCCGGCGGGGTCAGGCCGCGTTCGTAACGAACCGTCCGTCCGACTGATCGAGACGACGGCGGATCTGGGTTATCACCATCGAATCGTCGGGTACACAATTTTCATAGGTCAGGAAATCGCCGGTCTTGAGCGGCTTGACCACCTTGGCGCGTTCGGCAAGGCCGAGCGGCAGGGCGCCGCGGGTGCGCGCGTCCTCCCAGGTCATGGCGAAGCCGCGATAGTCGTTCTCGCCGATCATGCCGAGCGACTGGCCAACGCCAAGGTCGCTCTTGGCGACCGCCACCGCCTCGGCCACCGGACGGTCGAGCGGCTCCATGTCGGCGCGCTTGTAGACCACGGCGCGCGCCGCCGACAGCGGCACTTCCAGGCTGGTCAAATGATAGGGCCGGAAGATCGTGAAATAGGGACCCTTGCCGACCTTGAGGTCGATCATGCGCTCCAGCACGCGCGGATGCCGGGTCTCGATGATGCAGAACACGCCGGGCGCCACGCCCTTGCCGATCGAATAATCGACCACGCCCTTGCGATGCAGCACGCCGCCATCCTCGCGCGGGCAGAGCACGCTGGCGAGCTCCTCCAGCGTTGCGGTCGGGCCATGCATGCCCGGCACATCGGGCACCAGGCCGGTGGCATTGGCAATCGCCACCATCTCGATCGCCGTCTTCGAGCCGTCGACGAATTCGACCAGCATGCGCGCATTCATGTTGCGCTCGGCCGCCTCCTTGTCGTAGTCGGCCGGCATGGCGTCGATCTTCAGCGGATTGTTCTTGCCCTTGCCGGCGGCGATGATGTTGAAGCCGAGACTTTTGGCAAAGCCGATGATCTCCAGCGTGCAGGCCGGCTCGTCGCCGGCGGCACCGGTATAGACGACGCCGGCCTTGCGCGCCTCTTCCTTGAGGAAGCGGCCGATGGTGATGTCGGCCTCGACATTGAGCATGACGATATGCTTGCCGTTCTTCATCACTTCGAGCGCAAACAGCGTGCCAATATTGGGATTGCCCGTGGCGTCGATGATAACGTCGATGCGGCCGGCCGCCGCCAGCGCATGCAAATCTTCGGTCACCGCGATCTTGCCGGCCTCGATGGCGCGGTCGATCGCCGCCGCATTGCCGGCCTGGACGATGTCGGAACGGTCGTGGCCGGCAAGAAGTGCAGCATCGATCGCCGCCTGCGGCCTGACCTCGGAAATGGCGCCGATCCGCATGCCGGGCATCAGCGCGACCTGGACGACGATGTCGGTGCCCATCTGTCCGGCGCCGGCAAGCCCGATGGTGATCGGTCCCTGCTGTTCAGCGCGCTGCAGAAGTTCCGCTGCAAATTGCGGATGGGACATGTCGCTTCCTCCAGTTCCTGACGCGCCGCAGCGTCCAAATCGCCGTTTTGAACATTCCTATTTGCAAATGAAAAATATTTCAACCAACATTTGGTACATTCCCGCTCTGGAATAACCGATCGCGATTTGGGCAAGCTGCCGGTGCAGCAGAATAACTGGCCACAGCTAGCAGTTGCGACGGCCCAGATCGAGAAGCCGATCCGAACGGGTGACAAACTGCGTGGTCACGCCAAGCCAATGCAGCCACAGGGCGTGGCCGGCCGCAGCGACGCTGGATACAGCGATGGCTAGAGCATTTTGCAGCCAAGTGGAATCACTTGGCGTCGCAGAAATGCGGCTAAACAGATGGATAGAGCGGGATGCACGGTTCAATTTTGAGCGCATCCCGCTCTAAGAGACGGTCGAGAGCCTCAGAAATAGCCGTCCGATGCCGCCGTGGCTTCTTTCGGGATTTCGATGCCGTCGACCAGGATCTTGTCGACAAGCTCATGGTGGAAGCACACCAGCCCCTTGATGCGCTCGGCTTCGTGGACCGGCTCCGGATAGTACCAGACAAGGTTCTCGTGGCGTTTGGCTTTCGTCGTCACGTGATAATAATTGGAGATGCCCTTATAGGGGCAGCGCGAGATATAGCGGCTCGGCGAAAACATATCGAGCCGCGTGTCGGCAATCGGCAGGTAATGGCGCACCGGATGGCCGGTTTCGAACAGGAACACGCCGCGTCGTGAATCCGCAACCTGCTCGCCGTCGAGGATGACCTGCACGCGCCGCGACGACGGCAGGCAATCGACCCGGCGGAATGGGTCGCGGGCGTGGACGAAGATCTCCTCGTCCTCCTCGTACCAATGGCCCATCTTGCTCCAGTAGAACGACATGTAGTCGGCAATCGGCGGGCAGCCCTTAACCGGATCGAGATAACGCCACGCGGCATCCTCGACCAGCGTGATGCCGGTATTGAGCGAGTAATGGGTGGCGACCCCCTTGAAAGGGCTCTCGGTCGTCGTCTTGCTCGGCAGCAAAAACTCCTCGCGCACATCGCTGACCGGGAAATAATACACCGGCAGATGATCGGACTCGTAGAGCACCAGCGCGTTGATGCTGTCGGCAACGGTCATCGATCCGACCTGGACGCGCAGCCGTTTCGGCGATGGCATGGTGAAGGCGACATACCCCGGCTCGAATTCATACTGGAGGATCGTGTCGAGGACAGGAAAATGCGGCCCGCGACCGCGCAGATGGGGCTTGCGAATGGTGGCCTCCCGTTGCTTTCCTTTTTGCGCCCGTGCGTTGGCGCACGGTCAGCTCAATGATACGCGATCGAGCAGCAGCCCGGCGGCGATCGGCGGCAGGCCGCTGACATTCTTGCGCACCGGCACCAGCAGGTCGGGAAAATAGCTGAAAATGACCGGCGTCTCGTCGAGCAGCAATTTCTGGATGTCGGAGGCCGCGGTTCGCTGCGCGCCGATATCAAGCGCCTTTAGATAACTGGTGACCTGGCCGTCATAGATAGAATTCTTGAAATGCGCCGCATTCCACGGCCCGTCGCTGACCAGCGGGCTCTTCAGGAAGACATTCGGCACGCTGCGGTGTGCGTAGTCGGTGATGCCAAGCGGGCTGTCCAGCCAGTCCGATTGGCCGAACACCGCCTTCCCATAGTATTTGTCCTGATCCTCAATGTTGAGCGAGATGCGGATGCCGATCTCCTTGGCGAAATTCTGGAACAATTGCGCATAGCCGGGGATGTCGGAATAGCGCAGCGTCGTCAGCGTGATGTCGAAGCCGCTGGCGAGCCCTGCGGCTTCGAGAAGCTGCTTTGCCTTGGCGATGTCCTGCGCGCGTTGCGGGATCGATTTGTCGGTTGCCGGAAAGGCTGGCGCGAACGGGCTGTCATTGCCGGTCGCCGCCATGCCGTGGCACAGCCCATCCACCAGCTTGGAGCGGTCGATGGACAGCGCCAGCGCCTGGCGCACGCGCTTGTCGGTGAACGGGCCGGTGTCGCAGCGCATATGCAGCTGGCGGTGAGCGGTCGAGGCGACGCGCAGCACATTGATGTCAGGGTTGTTCAGCACGACCTGGCTGACATCGAGCGGAATGGCGTCGAGTATGTCGACTTCGCCCGCCTGCAGCGCTGCCATCCTCATTAGGCGACCAGCTTTCCGCCAGCACCGGCCGCAAGGTCAGGTCCGGCTCGGTGACGCAGAGGAACTCGGCGGTCTGGAAGACCAGCTGATAGCTGCCGCTGTCGTAATAGGTGACGGGATCGATGGCGCCGCCCGGCGTGGCAACACCTGCGCGGACGGTGCCGCCCGGCGTGCCAGCAGCGCGCGCTTTGGGCGCGCCGAGGCCGGCGGCCGCCACGATGCCGCCTAGCAACGGCAGCGACAGGCCGAGCAGGCTGCCATGGCGAAGGAAATCGCGCCGCCCGATCCTGCCGGCCAGCAATTCGTCGACAGCGGAATTTTCGATGGAGCTCAGCTTCCTGCGGGCGGCGTCGATCGTCTTGAAATGCTTCGGCATGGCTGCATTCCTTCTTTCTCGGAGGTTCGGCCATTTAGGTCATTGTTGACTGGAGCCGGGAAGCGATATTTTTTGATAGAGGTCATCGAAATTTTCGATGCAGCAGCGACGGGCCGGATCATGGACACTGAAAATCTGCGCAGCTTCCTCGAGGTCGCCGAGCATGGCAGCTTCACCGCCGCGGCCAACCGGCTCAACCTCGCCCAGTCCACAGTCAGCGCGCGGATAAGAGGGCTTGAGGAGCAATTGGGTCGCCGGCTCTTCGTTCGCGACCGCGACGGCGTCACGCTGACTCCCGCCGGCCGCCAGTTCCTGCCGCATGCCTCCTCGATCACCCGCACCTGGGAACAATCGAGGCAGGACATCGCCGTTCCCGATGGCTACGAGACGCTGCTCAGGCTTACCGCTCCCGCCTATCTGTGGGACCGGATCACCTCGCCGTGGATTGCCTGGATGCGCGCCAGACGGCCGAATGTCGCGCTGCGGCTCGAAGGCAGTTTTCCGGATCTGGCGATCGACCAGTTGGCGGAAGGCCTGCTCGACATCTGCATCCTCTATCTGCCGCGGCCGCATCCCGGCATCATCTACGAGACGCTGGCCGTCGATCAGGTCGTGCTTGTCCAGCATGCGGCGCAGACCAGGCCATGGACCGAGAACTACCATCCTCATGGACTGGGGGCTGGAGTTCCGCATCGAGCACGACCGGGCCTTTGCGGGAGTGAAGCCGGCAATATCGGCCGGGCTGGTTTTCATCGGGCTGCAGCATGTGCTGTCGCAGCAGGCGGCCGCCTATCTGCCGCTCAGCGCCGTCAGCAGCCATATCGAGCGCGGCGAGCTGAGACGGATCGAGGGTGCGCCGGTCTTCCAGCGGCCGATCTATCTCGCCTATCCCAGCAACCCCTCTCTGTCGGATGTTCTGGATGTCGCGCTGTCGGGGCTGCGGGCGCTGGCAAAGGACTGGTCGGGCAAGCAGGGCTTTTCGGAGAACGGCCGCGCTTTCAGCATGGCGGATTGAATGGCGGCGATCAGGCGGGCTCCGTCTCTGCGGTCGTCGCCTTCTGCAGCGTTTTCAGCTCGACGTAAGGGATATGGCAGCGGATCGCGTGGCCGGGGCGCGCTTCGGCCAGGGGCGGCTCCCGCTCTTCGCAGATCGCGCCGATCTTGCGGGGGCAGCGTGTGTGGAAAACACAGCCCGACGGCGGATTGGTGGCGCTGGGGATTTCGCCTTCGAGGCGGATGCGCGAGGTTTCCGTCTGGTCGAGCTTGGGCACCGCCGACAGCAGCGCTTCCGTATAGGGGTGATGCGGGCCGGCAAAGACATCCTCGGACGGCCCCAGCTCCATGATCCGCCCGAGATAGAGCACGGCGATCTGGTCTGAGAGATAGCGGACCACCGCAAGGTCGTGCGAGATGAAGATATAGCTGACATGCTCCTTCGACTGCAGGTCGGCGAGCAGGTTGAGGATTGCCGCCTGCACCGACACGTCGAGCGCCGAGGTCGGTTCGTCGCAGACGACGATGCGCGGTTCGCCGGCGAAGGCGCGGGCGATGGCGACGCGCTGCTTCAGCCCGCCCGACAGCTGGCGCGGTTTGACCGCGAGATAGCGATCGGTAAGCCGGACCGAACGGACAAGCTCGTTCAGGCGCGCCTCCAGCGCCTTGCCGCTGAGCCCGGCGAGCCTTTTCAGCGCCCGGCTGATCAGATGGCGGATCGAATGCGAGCGGTTCAGCGCCGAATCCGGGTTCTGGAAGACGATCTGCATCGCCTTGATCTGCTCGGCGGTGCGATTGCCTAACTGCGGCGCCAGTCTCTTGCCTTCGAGCTCGATCATGCCGCCTTCATCCGGCGGCACGAGGCCGAGCAGGAGCCTGGCGAAGGTCGTCTTGCCGCTGCCGGATTCGCCGACTAGGCCAAGCGTTTCGCCGGGCCTGAGGCTGACCGACACATCCTTGACCGCCCTGAGCGCATGGCCATGGCTGGCATAGGTCTTGTTCAACCGCTCGACGCGCAGAACCGGCGCGGATGTGGCCTTCGGCACCGAAACCACCGCATCGCTGGGTGTCGCCCGCGGCAGCGATTGCGCCTGCTCGTGATAGTGGCAGCGCGACAGCCTGCCACCCAGATCGTAGAGCGGCGGCAATTCCGTGCGGCAACGGTCGGTGGCCAGAGCACAGCGGTCGGCGAACGCGCAGCCTTTGATCGCGGCGCCGAGGCTGGGCAGGAAGCCGGGAATGGTGTCGAGGCGGCCGTGATCCTTGCGCTGGCCACCGCGCGGCAGGCAGCGCAGCAGCGCCACCGTATAGGGATGGCGCGGATCGTTGAACACGCGGTCCGTCGGCCCTTCCTCGACCAGCATCCCGGCATAGAGGACGCCGACCCGGTGGCACATGTTGGAGACGACCGCGAGGTTATGGCTGATGAACAGGATCGAGGCCGACAGCTCCTGCCTAAGCTGCGCGATCAGGTCGAGCACTTCGGCTTCGACCGTCGCATCGAGACTGGTCGTCGGCTCGTCGAGGATCAGCATCGACGGGTCGTTGGCGAGCGCCATGGCAATCGCCACGCGCTGCTGCATGCCACCGGACAGCTGGTGCGGATAGCGCTGCATGACGCTGGCCGGGTCGGAAATGCGCACCCGGTTCAGCATGGCGGTTGCCCGCTCGGTGGCTGCCGGTCCCGAAATGCCGCCGAGCTCGAAAACCTCGGTCAATTGGCGGCCGATACGGATCGACGGGTTCAGCGCCTTACCGGGGTCCTGGTAGACCATCGACACGCTTTCGGCGCGGGCGCGCCGCAGGGCCTCCGCATCGAGCTTCATCACGTCCTTGCCGTCGAGCGAGATCGCCCCGCCGGTGATCGAGCCGTTGCGCGGTAAATAGCGCACGACGGAAAGCGCCACCGTGGATTTGCCGCAGCCGGATTCGCCGACCAGCCCGTAGGCTTCGCCTTGCCTGATCGTGAGGCTGAGATCGCGCAGCACCGCCCGATTGCGGCCGCCGACACGGTAGGCGACTGACAGCTCGTGCAGGTCGAGCGCGTTGACGGGCTCAGTCATTGAGAGCCCCCTGAACACCGTCGGTGACAAGATTGACGCCGATCACCAGCGAGGCGATGGCGAGCGCGTCGAACAACACCGTCCACCAGAAGCCGCCGCCGATCATGCCGTAATTGCTGGAGATGCTGAGCCCCCAGTCGGGCGAGGGCGGCTGGATGCCGAAGCCCATGAAGCTCAGCGTGGCGACGGCGAAGATCGCATAGCCGAGACGGACGGTCGTTTCGACGAGAATCGGCGGAACGACATTCGGCAATATCTCGACGAACATCATGTGCAGCGCGCTTTCGTGCCTGAGCTGCCCGGCGGCGACATAGTCGAGCTCGCGTTCGGCGAGCACGGCCGAGCGCACTGTGCGCGCGATGATCGGTGCAAAGCTGAGGCCGATGACGACGATCACCGTCGTCTTCGACGTGCCGAGCGCGACGATGGCGAGCAGCGCGACGATGACCACCGGGATCGCCATGAAGGCCTCTAGGATGCGGCTGATGACGTCGTCGACGATGCCGCGAAAATAGCCGGTGAACAGGCCCAGCGCCGTCCCCGCCACGGTCGCCAGCAAGGTCGCCAAAGGTGCGACGGTGAGGATGTCGCGCGAGCCGACGATGACGCGCGAAAACACATCACGGCCGATCTGGTCGGTGCCGAACCAGTGCTCGGCGGAAGGCGGTGCCAGTGCATTGATGATGTCGTCGGAGAGTGGGTCGTAGGGCGCAAAATGCTCGCCGAACAGCGCGCAGGCGACCCAGAACAGCACGATGCCGAGACCGGCGAGAAAGGTGCCGGAGCGAAGCAGCGAAAAGAGAACCTCGGCCCAGGGGCCGCGCGGGTTGGCATCAGCGGGCGCCAGCGCGCCGGTTTGGCCGTCTGTAGCGCTCATTGCTCTGCCCCCAGCCGGATGCGCGGATTGAGCACGGAATAGATGAAATCGGCGGCAAGCGTCGCAACCGCATAGACCATGCCGATGGTCAGGATGCCGGCCTCCAGCACCGGAAAATCCTTGCCGCGCGCAGCCGTGAAGATCAGCGAGCCGATCCCCTGATAGCGAAACAGCGTTTCGATGACAACGAGGCCACCGATCAGATAGCCGGTCTGCGTCGCAATCACGGTGATGGTCGGCAATAGCGCATTGCGCAGCACATGCCGCCAGATCACCGTCCGCCACGGCAGGCCCTTGAGCACCGCGGTCCGGGTGTAGTCGGAATCAAGGGCCTCGATCATGCCGGAGCGGGCCATCCGAGCGATATAGCCAAACAGCACCAGGAACAGCGGCAGGGAGGGCAGGATCAGGTAGTAGAGCTGAGTGAAGAAGCCGGCATCGCGCGGCCATGCAGCGGAAATCGGCAGCCAGCGCAGCCACACCCCGAAAATCAGGATGAGGATGATGCCGGTGACGAATTCAGGCAAGACCGTTACCGACAGGCCGCCGAGGCTGATGATGCGGTCGAGCGGCCGGTTGAGATTAAGCGCCGCAATAACACCGCCGAGGATGCCGATCGGCACGACCAGCACGAAGGCGACCGCCGCCAGCTTCATCGAATGACCAAGCGCTTCGATGACGAACGGCGCCACCGGCGAGCGGAAAATATAGGACGTGCCCATGTCGCCCTGGACGAAGTTCGAGATCCAGCTCCAGTACTGGGTGAGCAGGGGACGGTCGACGCCGAGCGTGTGATTGAGAGCCTCGACGGCGCGCTGGTCGGCAAACGGTCCCAATATGGCGCGCCCAACATTTCCGGGCAGCACCTGGCCGCCTAGAAACACCATGATGCTAAGCAGAAACAGCGTGACGAGCGACAGGAAGACACGCCGGACAAGGAAGGCGAAAATGGCGAATACTCCTTGTGGAGCCAGCTCCCGTCCGGGAGCCGGCTGTTAGAGACCCTGGCTTTCCCTCCCGTTCAGGCTTTCGACGCTCCATTGAGGAAGAGTTGCGACATCGCGGTCGGCTGCACGCCGGCAACGCCCTTCGCGGTAGCCGTCAGATAATCGTAGAAATACCCGAAGATGACCGGGGTTTCCTCGAGCAGCAGCCTTTGGATCTTGCCGGCCGACGCCTTCTGCGCCTCGAGGTCGAGCGCCGCGATATAGCTGGTCGCGAGCTGGTCGTACTCCTTGTTCTTGAAGTGCGCCGCATTCCAGGTGCCGTCGCTCTTCAGCGGTGCCGCGAGATAGACGTTGGGCACGCCACGATGGCCGTAGTCGGTGATGCCCATCACCGAATCCAGCCAGTTCGATTTGCCGAACACCGCATCCCCGTAATAGGCGCTCTGGTCGAGGATGTTGAGCTCGAGCTCGATGCCGATCTCCTTGACCGCGTTCTGGATCAGCTGCGCGTATTCGGGGATTTCCAGATAGCGTTCTGTGGTCAGTGTCACCTTGAAGCCCTTGCCGGCACCAGCCGCTTCCATCAGCTGCTTGGCCTGCGCGACATCCTGTTGGCGCTGCGGCACGCTCGGATCGGTCGACGGGTAGGCGGCGGCGAACGGGCTGTCGTTGCCGGCCACGGCGCGGCCCTTCATCAGACCGGCCACCAGCTTGTTGCGGTCGAGGCTGAGCGCGATGGCGCGGCGCACGCGCGGATCCTTGAACGGGTCCGCGTCGCATTGCAGATGCAGCTGCTGATGCGCCACCGACTTCAGGCTGATGATGTCGATGCTCGGATCGGTGAGCAACGCGACGCCGGCCAGCACCGGCAGCTGGTTGATGATGTCGACCAGGCCGCCCTGCAGCGCCAGGATCTGCGGCTGCATGTCGGCGAAGAAGGTGAATTCGGTGCGCTCCGGCAACGCCTTCGGCCCCCAGTAGTCCTCATTGCGGACGAAGGAAGCGCCGACCTTCGGCGTGTATTTCTCGATCTTGAATGGCCCGGTGCCGTCGAAGCTCTTCTCATACTCGCCGGCATAGCTCGCCGGGATGATGACGGCATTGTAATTGTCGGACGACACCATGTAAGGGAAGTTGCCGTTCGGCGCGTCGAGGTGGAATTCCACCGTGTAGTCGTCGACCTTCTTGGTCGCACCCTTCTGCAGGATGCCGTTGAACACCGAGAGCGCATTGGACGAGTTTGCCGGATCGGCGAGCCGGTCGATGCTGGCCACCACGTCTTCCGCCTTCATCTCGCCGCCGCTGTGGAATTTCACGCCCTTGCGCAGCTTGAAGGTCCACACAGTGCCGGTGTCGTTCGGCTTCCAGCTTTCCGCCAGCGCGGGCTGCAGCACGAGGTCCGGACCGTCGATGCAGAGGAATTCGGCGACCTGCTGCATGATCAGCAATCCACCGGCATCGGCGATGGTGACGGGATCGATCGCCGCGGCAGGCACGCTGCTGGCCACGCGGATGGTGGCGCCCGGCGCGCCTTGCGCACGAGCCAGCGACGGCATGGCGCCCAATCCGGCGGCAGCGCCGATGCGGCCGAGAAGCGGCAGCGACAGGCCGAGCAGGCTGCCGTGGCGAATGAAGTCGCGGCGGCTGACCCGGCCGTCGACCAGCCCGTCGATCAAATGGTTTTCGAGCGGCGAGCGATGGCGCCGGATGAGGTCGAGAATGCGATAATTCTTGCTCATGGGTTGACCCTTTTCCCCTGTGTTTTTGTGGTTGACGAAATTCCGTGGATTTTCACCTTGTCCGGGCCGTCATTGAGACCTGTCGTCCGGAACAGTAGCACGCGGTCTTGCCCGGTCCATCCGGTGCTTCTCTTGTATCAATCTCCTGTTGGTTCCTGTCATCAGTTCAACGGCAGGCGGCGATAGGTTCCGGGCTTTGCCGGGTCGTGATATTTGTTGCACGGACCGTTCTCGACGAAGTCGCGATGGCAGGCGGCGAGATTCTCGCGCGATAGCGTGACGCCGAGGCCGTGACCTTCCGGCACGCGCACGACATTGTCCCTCGGCGAAAACGGTCCTTCCTCGACCACATCCATCGGCAGCATGCGAAACAGCGACTGGTTCGGCTCCCTGATCCAGCCAAGTGCTGCGCACAGATGCAGATAGGCGGCGCTGCCGATGCCGCTGTCGCCGCTGTAGCACCAGAAATCGATGCCGGCGTGCTCGCAGGCGCCGACAAAACGCAGCATGCGGCCGATGCCGCCATGGACGGTCGGATTGCCGACGAAGGCGTCCGGCACCTTCATTTCCATGGCGCGCGCAATGTCGATATTGTGGGTCGAGAACGGGATCGAGCAATGACGGCGCAACTCGCGCATCTCCTCGATGGTCGCCACCGGATCTTCCCAGTTGCGCACCCCGAGCTCCTCCAGTGGGCGGACCAACCGCCGGGCCGTCGCCAGCGAATAGGCCTGGTTGGAATCGATGCGGATCATCACATCGTCGCCGAGCCTTTGGCGGATCAGCTCGACCATTGTCAGCGATATCTTTCGGTCCTGCGTCGAGAACTTGCCTTCGAAGAAGGTCGTGCCGTAGGTCTCATGCAGCTCGACGCAATAATCCGCGACCGCTTCCGGCGTCTTCTCGCCCTTCACCTTCGGGCCGTCGCCGCGCAGCGAGAAATAATCGGTGAAAGGGATGTCCTTGCGCACGGCGCCGCCAAGCAGCTGGTAGAGCGGCTGCTTCCATGCCTTGCCGCGCAGATCCCACAACGCCATCTCGATGGCGCCGAACGCCATGATGCGGCTGCGGTCGTTGATGCTTTGCACGCCGGTCCAGTAGGGCAGGCAGACATGTTCGGCGCCGGCGATGTCGAAGGCGTCGCGACCGGTCAGCCGTGCCGCAAGACCGTCATTGATGATCGCCGCAGCGGCCGACGTTGGCGCTTCACCCAGGCCGATCAAGCCGCCCTCGGTCTCGACCTCGACAATGGTCGGCGAGAACCCGTCGAGCTCGCCGAATACCCAGGCGTAGGGCGCTTCGAGCCGCAGGTTGATCGGCGTCGCCTGGATGCGGCGGATCTTCATCTCAGCTGCCGACCTCGAAGAAGGGAGCGCCGAGCAGCTCGGGAACGACATCGATGCCGAGGCCTGGCCCATCCGGAATGCCCATGCGGCTTCCTGAAACCGGCGGCATGTTGGACGCGGTGCGCACCGTCACCCATTCGTGGAAGGCGATGGCGTGCAGCCGGCGCTCTTCCGGCGTCGACAGAGAAAGATGCGCCATGGCCGATGTGTCGATCTCGGCGCCGCCGGTGTCCTCGACGGTGATCATGAAGCCGAGATCGACGGCAAGGTCGCGGATCTGGCGCGTTTTGGTCACCCCTCCGAGCCGCGAGATCTTGAGCGTCAGACCGTCGGCGGTGCCCTTGCGGTGGATGTCGAGCATGTCGTCCAGCGAGGCGACGGATTCGTCGAGCACCATCGGCTTGTCGAGCGAGCGGCGCACCGACATGCATTCGTCGATCGTGGTGCAAGGCTGTTCGAACGTGTAGTCGATGGTGCGCGTCGCATCCACGAACTGGCGTGCCTGGTACGGCGTCCAGCCGGCATTGGCGTCGCAGAAGATGACAGTGCCTTTCGGCACCGCGGCGGCGACGGCTGTGACGCGTTCGATGTCGTCATGGACGTTGCCGCCGACCTTGACCTGCAGCCGGTGAAACCCTTGCCCGACGATGCGCTTGGCAAGTGCGGCCATTGCGTCGACCGTGCCATGGGTGACGACCTTGTAGAGTTCGGCCGTCTCACTCTCACGTCCCCCGAGCAGCGTTACCAGCGGCACGTCGGCGGCGCGCGCCGCGAGATCCGAGCATGCCATGTCGAGCGCCGACTTGATGTAAGGATGGCCCTTGAACGCCGTGTCCATCAGCCTGTTGATGCCGGTCAGCCCGCGTGGGTCATGGCCGATGAGATGCGGCGCGATCTCGATGACGCCGGCGCGCGTGCCGGCGGCGAAGGCCGGCGAGTAAAAATTGCCGAGCGGCGCCATCTCGCCCCAGCCGGTGAGGCCGCTGTCGGCGGTGATGGCGACGATCACTGCGTCGAACGCATCGGCCACGCGCCCCTTCGACATGCGGTAAGGCCCGTCCACGAAGGGCTGCACGACATGGTAGGCCTTGATGGTTTTGATCTGCACGTTTTCTGTCCGTTGTCTGTGTTCCGGATGACCGCCAACTTGTCGGGCTCAGCCGCCTTTAGGCCGGCCGGCGCGATCAGCGCCGGCGCCCTTTGAGCCGCGCTGTTCCAGCCCGCGCGCATAGGCGAGCAGCTCTTCGAAATCGAGGTCGATATGCTCCTTGGCGTGGCGCTGGGCAGCGCGCATGTCGCTGCCCATGAGCAGCCGCACATAGGTCTCGTGGACGTCTTCGGCAGGCACCGGCTCGTTGCGCGCCCGCTGGTGCAGCGCAAAATACATCTGCAGCCGGCTGGTCAGCCGCTGCCAGGTTTCCAGCAGCACCGAATTGTCGGCCCATTCATGGATCAGGCCATGCAGTTGCAGCGCCGTTTCGATCTGCCGCGTCGTGTCCAGTTCGCGCGTCGCCTGCTTCACCGCCGTATGGCGCCGGTCAAGCTCGTCGAAAAAGCGCTGGTCGCGAAGCGGCCAGGTCCGCTCGATGGCAAACTCATCCAGCACCTTGTTGAGCGAATATGCATCGTCGATGTCCTTGGCTGTGACGTCGATGACGAAGGTTCCGGCGTAGGGAATGCTGGTCAGGATGCCTTCCTGCACCAGCTCGCGCATCGCCTCGCGCAGTGGCGCGCGGCTCACCCGCATCTGCTCGGAAATCCTGAGTTCGTTGAGTTTTTGCCCGGGTTCCAACTGGCCGGTCAGGATCGCGCGCCGGAGCAGCGCGACGATCTCGGCCCTGCGTGTCGTATCCGCGATCGGACTGAAATCCAGCTTGCCCATATGGCCACTCCAGAGGAACCGAAAGCTAGACAAGCAGATTGTCGACAATCTAACAAGAGGCGGATTGCGGATTCTCGATTTCCGTTTGGTCGGCAGCCAGCGGCGGCCGGCAAGCCCTCAGGCCGCGCGGCCGTAGAAGCCGACCCGCTCCTTGTCGCTGAACGTCACGCCCGGCTTTTCGTAGTAGGAAAACACCGCGATCATTCGCTCGCGCTCGCCTTCCACGGTGGTGACGCGATGCGCGGTGTTCTTGCCGCGAAAGACGTTCAGCGTGCCCGGCTCTATGCGCAATATCTTCGCTTCGGGATCGCGCCCTTCGAGCAATCTTGCGACGCCGTCGTAATTCGGATTGTCGGCCGACCGGAGATCGGTGCGGTATTCCAGATCGCCGCCACGCGAGGCGGCCTGCAGCAGAAGCGTGGTGGTGAATTCCGAGCGGTCGAAATGCCAGTTCAACGCCTCGCCTGCGCGATACGCCATCACATTGGTGCGCGCCAGCGGGTCCTGCATGACGTGCAGCTTCGGCTTGCCCATCGCCGCTGCCAAAAATCGCAGAAGCGGCTCGTATTCATAGATGGCGAGCACGAGGCTGCCGGGGATCTGGTCGGCGCAGACCGTATGGCTGATGGTCTCGACCTTGCGCAATGCCGGGTGGGCAGGATCGAGTTCCGGGATATCAGGCTTGAAGTAGATGTTGTGCATCCGCTTGTGCAAATGCGACCGCGTGGCCATCACCGGCTGGATTTCCCGCACCGCCCGTTCGGCGATGCCGGGGCGCACGAAACCTTCGAGATTGAACATGCCGTCGGCTTCCAACGCCGCGATCGAGCGCTCCACGAGGCGCTTCCACTCGCTGCTGCCCTCACGATCGAGCGGGTAGCGGTCCAGATCGAGAATGTCTTTCATCGTCTCATGCTCCAGCTTCGAGCACAGAAGACGACAAAAAAATCTTTCTCTCAACCGGCGAAATTATTAGGCTTGCGAAAGAAAAACTGATGGAAGGTTGGTTTGGTATGGAACGGCTTCCGCCGCTGAACGCGATCAGGGCGTTCGAGGTCGCGGCCCGCGCCGGCAGTTTTACGCTCGCCGCCGCGGAGCTCGGCGTCTCCTCGGCAGCGGTCAGCCAGCAGATACGCAATCTCGAGACCTGGTTCGGCAAGCAGCTGTTCGTGCGCAGCGGCAATCGCATAGTGCTGACCGATGCCGGCCACGCGATCTATCCGCAGACCGCACGGGCCTTGGGCGACATCGCCGCGATCGGGCGGCGCATGCTGGATGGGAGCCTGAGAACCCGTCTTGTCGTCAGCGTGCCGTTTTCGCTAGCCGAATTGTGGCTGGCGCCGAGGCTGGCTGTGCTGCTTGACGCCTTCCCGCAAATGGCGATCGACGTCAGGGTTGAGGACGATCCCGTCGACCTTGTGCGCCAGAACGTCGACCTTCGCATCAGCTATGGCGATTATCACTATCCCGCACTGCGAATGGTCCGTCTTGTCCATGACGAGGTCCTGCCGGTCTGCGCGCCGGAACTCTGGCAGCGGCACGGCAATGGCGACTCCGGCCTGGCGGAATTGCACGACAGCCTGTTCATCCACACCAATTGGGGACCGAACTATGCCACGCACCCGACCTGGGCGGATTGGTTCGCGGCGTCGGGAGGCAACCGCTCTCCCGACCCTTCGCAGGGCCGGCGCGTTGGACTGTCCAGCCTTGGCGGTTGCCTCGGCGAGGCTGGGCCTCGGGATCGCTCTTGGCCAGAGGGTCATGGCCCGTGCCGATCTCGAAGCAGGCCGCCTGATTGCGCTGTCGCCGGTCTCGGTGCGGCTCGGGCACCCCTATTGCGCCTTCATGCCACCGCTCAAGGCCGAGCGCGCCGATGTCGCCGGTCTGGTCGAACTGCTCAGCAAAACGGCGCCCTCGACATAAGCCGAAGGCGCCGCGGGACCGGGACCTGATGGGGGTTATCAGGTGGCCGGTTTCTGCGGCAGCGGCGAGACCGGCATTCCCGGGCCGATCTTCTGCAGATTGCCGGTGATCACCTGGTCGCCTTCGGCCACACCGCTCAAGATGGCGACCTGATCGCCATTGGTAGGTCCGAGCGAAACGATGCGCTGGTCGACGGTGTTGTCCTTGCCGACGACATAGAGGTATTTGCCGAGCTGGCCTGAGCCGAGTGCCGTCTGCGGCACCATCAGCGCATCGGGCTGTTCTTTGACGTGCAGCCGGACGCGGACATACTGGCCGGGCAGCAGCGTGAACTTGCCGTTGCCGACCGTCGCCCGTGCCGTGATCGTGCCGGTCGAGCGATCGATCGTGTTGTCCATGAAGGTAAGATTGCCCTTCTGGCGCGGTTCCGTTTCACCGGGAAGCAGGACATCGACACTGATCGGCCCCGCGGCCCGGGCTTCCTCGATCTGCATCAGGTCCGTTTCGCTCGGATTGAAGGTGACGTAGATCGGATCGAGCTGCACCAGCGTGTTGAGCACCGTGCCAGCGACGCTGACCAGTGTTCCGACGGAAGCCTGGCTGCGTCCGATGCGTCCTGTGAACGGGGCACGGATTTCGGTATAGCTCAAATTGAGCTCGGCGGTCCGCACGGCGGCCTGGTTCACGGCGAGCGAAGCCTGGGCCCCGCGCAAGGTGCTGGTACGCTGGTCGAACACGTCCTTGGCGAGATAGCCGCTCTTGGCGAGCTCGCTGCCGCGCCCGAGATTGGAGCGCGCATAGTCGAGCGTTGCCGTGTCGCGCTGGACCTGCGCCTTCGCCTGCTCGAGGGCAGCCTGGAAATCCTCAGGGGCGATCTTGTAGAGAAGGTCGCCCTTCGCAACGTCGCCGCCGTCGGCGGCGACCTGCTCCTGCAGATAGCCCGGCACGCGCGCCTGCAGCGTGATGCTGCGGATCGGCTCCACCCGGGCTGCATAGTCGAGATAGATCGGGATCGTCTTCTTGACGACGCTCACCACCGGTACCGGCATGACAAACGCTTCCGGCTTGGGTGTCGCTGCCCCGGCTGTGCCGGCGTTGAGGCTGAGACTGCCCATGTCGAGCAAGTGAACGCTCGCCACCGAAATCGCCCCAAGGGCGACGGCCGTTCCCAGCGCGATTTTCCATTTACGCATGATCAATTCTCCAGTCCTATTCAGCCGCTTCGGCCAATGGCTCGAAGGCGGGTTCGGCGGTTGGTGGTTCAGTCGCTTCGGAGACCGGTTCGCTCTCGCTGCTGCGCTCGCGCAGCTGCTCGATCACCGCATAGAAGACCGGCACGAACACCAGCGACAGGATCGTCGCCGCGACCATGCCGCCAAAGACGGTGGTGCCGATCGACTGCCGGCTCGCGGCACCCGCACCGGTGGCGAACATCAGCGGCAGCACGCCGAGGATGAAGGCGAAGGCGGTCATCAGGATCGGCCGCAGCCGCAGCCGCGCCGCTTCCATCGCGGCGTCGACGATGCTGAGGCCTTCTTCGCGCCGGCGCCGGGCAAACTCGACGATCAGAATCGCGTTCTTGGCCGCCAGTCCGATCAGCATGACGAAGCCTATCTGCGAATAAACGTCGATCTGCATGCCGCGCAGCCACAGCACGACGAATGCACCGAACAGTGCGAGCGGCACCGCGAGCAGCACCATGAACGGCATCGCCCAGCTCTCATATTGCGCGGCGAGGATCAGGAAGACGAAGACGATGGCGAGGCCGAAGACGACGGATGCGATCGATCCCGCCTTGAGCTCCTGATAGGTGATGCCGGTCCATTCGTAGCCGAAATCTCTCGGCAACGCCGTAGCGGCGGCACGTTCCATCGCCGCGACCGCCTGGCCGGACGAGAAACCAGGGGCGGCGCCGCCATTGATCAGGGCCGACGCATTGTTGTTGTAATGCGGCACGGTCTCTGGGCCGACGACGGGCACAAGCTTGCCCAGCGTGCTCAGCGGCACCATGCCGCCCGAAGCATTGCGGACATAGAGCCGCGAAATGTCGGCCGGACCGGCACGAGAGTCCTTGTCGGCCTGGATCGTCACCCGGAAGGTGCGGCCGAACAGATTGAAATCGTTCACATAGAGCGAGCCGAGATAGATCTGCAGCGTGTTGAAGACGTCCGGCAGGCTGAGCCCGAGCAGCTTCGCCTTGGCGCGATCGAGGTCGTAGTTGAACTGCGGCGTCGAGGTCGAGAACGACGAGAACAATTGCTGCGGATTGAGCTCTGGCTGCTTGCGCGCCTCGGCAATCACCGCTTGCGTCGCATCGTTGAGCGCCACGCTGCCGCGGCCGGTCAGGTCCTCGACCTGGAACTCGAAGCCACCGGTGGTGCCGATGCCCGGGATCGACGGCGGGTCGAAGCTCAGCGCAAAAGCCTCCGGAATTTGCAGCAGCTTGTTGCGCACGTCGGCGACGAGCTTCGAGGCGCTCTGGTCGGGGCCGCGTTCGTCCCATGGCTTCAGGATGGCGAATTCGACCGCCGAGTTCGACTGGGCGGCACTGGTCAGGAAGTTCAGGCCGCTGATCGAGCCGACGATGTCGACGCCGGGCGTGTTCTGCAGGATGTCGCGTGCCTTTTGCGCCACCGCGTCGGTGCGTTCCAGCGAGGCCCCGTCGGGGAGCTGGATGACGACGAAGAAGTAGCCCTGGTCCTCGACCGGAAGGAAGGTCGAGGGCAGGCGCTGCCAGACGAAATAGGTCGCGACAAGTCCGGCCGCGAACACGCCGAGCATGATCCAGCGCAGACGGATGAGAATGCGCACACCATTCGCATAGGCATGCGATAGCCGTTCGAAGCCCGTGTTGAACCAGCGGAACAGCACGAACTGCGTTTCCGGCCGGTGGCGCAGGAAGGCGGCGCTGAGCGCCGGAGTAAGCGTGAGCGAGACGAAGGCCGAGATGCCGAAGGAGATCGCGACCGTCAGGGCAAACTGGTTGTAGAGCCGGCCGGAAACGCCGGGGATGAAGGCGACCGGTACAAACACGGCCATCAGCACAGCGGTCGTGGCGATGATCGGGCCGGTGACCTCGGCCATTGCCGCGCGCGTGGCAGCCAGCGGTTTGAGGCCGGCCTCCAGCTGGCGCTCGACATTCTCGACGACGACGATGGCGTCGTCGACGACGAGGCCGATCGCCAGCACCATGCCGAGCAGGCTGAGCATGTTCAAGGAGAAGCCGAACATGTACATGACGACCAACGTCGACACCAGCGACACGGGAATCGCGATCGTCGGGATGATCGTGGTGCGCCAGCTTTGCAGGAAGATGAACACCACGGCGACGACCAGGATCAGCGCCTCACCGAGCGTGATCAGCACATCGTGCATCGAGGCCGAAACGAAACGCGTCGTATCGTAATGCATGGCGTAGCTGACGCCCTTCGGAAAGCGGGCCGACAGCTCCTGCATCTTGTCCTTGACGCGCTGCTGCAGATCGAGCGCGTTGGAGCCCGGCATCTGGTAGACCGCGAGCACCACCGTCGGATCCTTGCCGAAGAAGGCCGACGACGAATATTGCAGGGCGCCGAGTTCGATGCGCGCAACGTCGCGCAGCCTAACCAGCGAGCCGTTGGCGGTGTTGGCCCGCACGACGATGTCGCCGAACTCCTTGGGATCGCTTAGCCTGCCGACCGCGTTGACCTGCATCTCGAAGGCGGTGCCGGCCGGGGCCGGCGACTGCCCGATCTTGCCGGCCGCCACCTGGACGTTCTGCTCGGCGACGGCGTTTTGCACGTCGACGGCGGTGATGCCGAGATTGGCGAGCTTGTCGGGATCGAGCCAAATGCGCATCGAATAGCGCCGCTCGCCGAATATCTGCACGTCGCCGACGCCAGGCAGGCGCTTCAGCGGATCGACCACCTGCAGATAGGCGAGGTTGCTCAGCGCGACCGGGTTGACGGAACCGTCCGGCGAGGTGAGGTCGACGATCAGGACGAAGTTCGGGTTCTGTTTCTTGATCGTTACGCCGCCCTGGTTGACGATGGCCGGCAACGAGGAAGCCGCCTGCGAAACGCGGTTCTGGACGTCGACGGCGGCGGTGCTCAGGGAATAACCGACCTCGAAAGTGATGGTGATCGTCGAGGAGCCGTCATTGGAGCTCGACGACGACATGTAGGTCATGCCCTGAACGCCGTTGATCTGCTGTTCGAGCGGCGTCGTCACCGTGTCGGCGACAACCTGTGCGCTGGCGCCCGGGTAATGGGCGCTGACCACGACCTGGGGCGGGGTGATGTCGGGAAACTGCGAGACGGGCAGCAGGAAATAACAGATCCCACCGGCGAGCACCATGATGATGGCGATCGCCGACGCAAAGATCGGACGATGGATGAAGAAGTTTACCATGAGATGCACGCCTCGCCCGATGCTCTGGCCCGGCCAAAGGCCCTGGCTACCCTGGACAGCCGCCGGCTGCGCGTTGAGCCGGAATCTTCGAGAAAGCCGAAATCTTCCAGAAGGCGTTGCGGCGCATTGCGGCGCTCGGCCTGCTCGTCCGCCAGTGCACGCAGCATCGCCTCGAAAGACCGCGGGTCGACGCGGTCGGCCTTCATCAGCATGCGGATCATCGGATCCTTCACGACTTCATCGATCGTCAGATCATTGCGCTGCGACATCGAAGCGGCTCCTGGTTTTGGCGATCCGCGGCACGCCGCGGATCGGGTGTTCTCTTGCTCGCCGGCGAGGCCGTAAGGTGCGGTTCGTCCCCTTGCCGATTGGGGCGGGGCTGATGGCCGGCACTTGCGAGTTTGACATGATGCAATGCGGGTGTTACAGGTAAGTAACATCTCTAACGTTACAGACCGGTAACACCCTAGTCAAGAGGTGTACCGAGGGAATTTCGGGAAACGCAAGCACGGAGGTTTTGATGACAGACGGTATTGTGGAGCGTGTTCGCCCCCGAGACAGGATCCTGGAGACGGCACGGGACATGTTTCACAAGCATGGCATTCGCGGCGTCGGCATCGACGCCATCACCGAGGCCGCCGGCACCAACAAGATGACGCTCTACCGGCATTTCGAGTCCAAGGACGACCTGATCATCGAATGTCTGCGGGCGACGGCCTGCAGCGCTAATGCGATGTGGGAAAAGTTCGAGGCCGAGCATCCGGGTGACAAACTGGCGCAACTGCATGCCTGGGTCCGGATGGCAGCCGATTGCCTGATGTCAGATCGTCGCGGTTGCGACATGGCCAACGCCGCCATCGAGTTGAGCGAGACCGATCATCCGGCAAGGCAAGTGATCAAGGAACTCAAGGAGGCGCAGCGCGAGCGTCTGGTCTTCTTGTGTCGCGATGCCGGCATCGGCCAAGCCGAACTTCTCGCCGATACGCTGTCGCTTCTGCTCGAGGGCGCCCGCGTCAGCCTGCAAAGTGTCGGCTCCGAGGGCCCGAGCGCGCAGTTCGTGCGCATGGCGGAAGGCCTGATCACGTCCTTCAGGGCCAGATAGACTCGCAAGCGGCGAAACGATCGATGGCTCGTTCGTTGCACGCCGCGCCGCCGCGTGCTCTTTTGTTCCGTTCGGGTGTGCCGTCATCACGCTCCTCCGTTGCCGGTCTGTCGCCGCACCATTCCCTGCGCGACGTGTTGCTTGTTGGTTGTCAGGCAGGATAGGGCCGATAGCGAATTGCTGAGGGTGACAAGTGTGACAGGATTCCGACGGATTCGCTGATCGCGGCTGCAGCATGCCCGGACACAGGCCGGTGGCGATCGCCGATAGTCATCGGACGCGGATTGACAATCGTGTTCGGTGATTAGTCATGACCCCAGCCTTTGCCCAATACCAGGAGCCGGAACGAAAAAGCCCGCTGCCGGGAGGAGGTGGCAGCGGGCTTGATTTTCGAATGCGGTGCGGGAGGAGGTGCACCGAATTCAACGTCGGCATCGCATCTGGGAGGAGTAGATGGCCGACGCTTATGAAGGTACTGGCTGCCCAATGATTCGGCAACCACAAAAGTTGCATAGCTGATGTGCAGATTTGCGGTATCAACCGAATTTTAACGATCGAGGCCGAGCGAACATAGCCCTCGCGCGGCATCACTGCACCGGGACATTTTCCTTGAAGATCAGGCGCGGCTCGATGAATTTCCGCGTCAGATAGGGCGCCGACGAGGCGATCGAGCCGAGCAGGCGAATGACCGACTGTTCGGCGATCAGCCGCGCATTCTGGTCGATGACGACGTCGAGCAGATCGTCGACGAGATAGCCGCGCGTTTCGCGCGTCAGATCATGGCAGATGAACACCGGCTTCTTCTGCGGCTTGGCTTCGAGCAACGCTTTCGCCACGCCCGAGCGCCCGGCGCCGATACAATAGATGCCGAGCAGCTCCGGCTCGTTGTGCAGCGCCTTCATGGTCGCGGTATAACTGACTTCCGGCTCATCATTGATCTCGACGGCGCTGGTGACGGTCAGATTGGGGAACTCTTCGCCAAGCACGGAGCGAAAGCCCATCTCGCGTTCCTCATGGCCGCGATAGGAACGTGAGCCGACCACCATTGCCAGATGGCCCTGGCGACCGCCAAGGAACCGTCCCATCAGCAGCGCCGCGGTGCGGCCGGCCACCCGGTTGTCGATGCCGACATAGGCCGAGCGGGGCGCGCCCGGAACGTCGGACACCAGCGTGACCAGGCGGATGCCGGCCTCGACGATCTCGCGCAAGATGTTGCGCGTTCTCGGATGATCGATGGCGATGACGCCGACACCGTTCGCCTTGAGCGAGAGGTTTTCGACAGCCGCCTGCAAGGCGCTCGGCGAGATGCCGGTGAGCTTGTGGATGCGGCAGGAGGCGACCAGCGGCAGGCGCGCCGCATAATCCTCGATGTGCCTGGCCAGATCGGCCATGAAGGCGTTGCTGCCGATCGGCAGGAAGAATTCGAGATGCGCCGGCCGCGAGGGCAACGCGACCTGGTCGACGACCGGTAGATAACCGAGTTGCTTGGCCGCCTCCATCACGCGCTGCCGGTTGGCGGCACTCGCCCCCGGCCGGTTGTTGAGCACGCGGTCGACCGTCGCGGTCGACAGGCCGCAGCTCCTGGCAATATCCGAAACGGTGGCTTTCATGTCGCAACCATATGGCGATGCGATCCAGTGCCTCGACGGTCAGCCGGCCCCGGCTGCTCAGCCGGGCCGTTGTGTGCCCTCGACCAGCGCGTCATGGATCTCCTTGTCCGACATGCCGGTGATGACGCGTTCGACTTCGGCGACGCTGGTCTTCTTCGGGTCGATGTCGTCGGCGACCACCTTGCCGCGGCGCATAACCACGATGCGGTCGACCACCTGAAAGACATGATGGATGTTGTGGGCGATGAAGATGCAGGAATGGCCGGAATCGCGGGCACTGCGCACGAAGCTCAGCACGCCTTGCGTTTCGGCAACGCCGAGATTGTTGGTCGGCTCGTCGAGGATGATGAGATCGCTGTCGAAATGCATGGCCCGTGCAATCGCCACCGCCTGCCGCTCGCCGCCGGAGAGCGAGCCAATCGGCGTCGTCGGCGGTATGTTCTTCGAGATGCCGACCTGCTTGAGCAGGTCGCGGGCAACCACGTTCATCGCCTCCTGGTCCATGCGGTTGAGGAAACGCGGCGGTCTGATCGGCTCGCGTCCGAGAAACAGGTTGCGGGCGATCGACAGCTGCGTCACCAGCGCCGAGTCCTGGTAGATCGTCTCGATGCCATGGGCGATGGCGTCGCTGGTGCTGCGCAGATTCACCTTCTTGCCGCGGATGAAGATGTCGCCGCTGGTCAGCGGAACCGCACCCGACAACACCTTGATCAGCGTCGATTTGCCGGCGCCGTTGTCACCGAGCAGGCCGACGATCTCCCTTTCGTTGACATGGAAATTGGCATCCACCAGCGCCTGCACGCGGCCATAGGACTTGCGGATGTTTGTCATGCGGATCAGTGGCTCGACCATCGTCTCAAGTCCCTGCCTGATGCCGGCGTTCCAGCCATGAGTGGAGCGCCATCATGCCGAGGATGATGGCGCCGATGAAGATGTTGTAGGCAAGGCCCGGCACGCCGATCAGCACGATGCCGTTGCGCATGACGCGCAGGATCAGGATGCCGAGCACCGTGCCGATGATGGTGCCGCGCCCGCCGGTCAGCGCCGTACCGCCGATCACCACCATGGCGATGACTTCGAGCTCGTAGCCGGTGCCGCTGTTGGGGTTGGCCGCCGAGGTACGCAGCGAGCTGATGACGCCGGCAAGCGAGGCCAGGATCGACGACAGGATGAACAAGCCGATCTTGACGCCGCTGACATTGACGCCGCGGGCCCTTGCAGCACTTGGGTTGCCGCCGGCCGCCTGGATCCAGTTGCCGGTCCGGCTCTGCGTCAGCACGTAGCCGAGCGCGATTGCCGCCGCGATAAACCAGAACAGCGACATATAGATACGGAACGGCCCGATGAAGAAATCGCCGACCAGCGCTTCCGCAAGCCAGCTGCCCTCGGCGCTCCAGGTCCGCTGCGGAAACCCGTTGGTGACGAACAAAGCGGTGCCGCGCACCACCAGCAGCATGCCAAGCGTCACCAGGAAGGACGGGATCTTGAGCTGCGTCACGAACCAGCCATTGACCAGGCCGATGAAGGCGGCGACCACCAGCGCAACGACGAAGCCTGCTTCAAGCGAGGTGACGCCGCTGTTGAACAACGTCCACATCAGGACCGGCGAGAAGCCGAACACCGAGCCGACCGAGAGGTCGAATTCGCCAGACGTCATCAGCAGTGTCATCGCCAGCGCGATCAGCCCGAGCTCGACCGTGAAGGCCAGCGTGTTTGAGATGTTCTGCGGCGACAGGAAGTCGTGATTGATGCCCCAGAACACGGCGATCTCGACGACAAGCAGCACGAACGGCCCGAACTCGGGCCGCGCGATCGAGCGTTGGATAAGGGAATGATTTTCCACCTTGGACCCGCGATAGGATTGGAACTGGCCGAGACCGCAGCCGGATTCGGCGGAATAATGAGGCAGTCACGGCCGCCGGAGCGGCCGTGACCAACTCGATCGCGGATTTATTTGCCGGACAGGATCTTGTCGTAGACTGCCGCGGTGTCCTTCTCGTAAAGCGCGCCGGTGATCACGTCGAAGCCGGGCGGAATACCGCTCGCCGCCATGTTGGCGAGCGAGAGCGCGACATAGCTGGTCGCCTGAGGATCCTGCCACTGCCCGGCATTGACGTAGCCGTTCAGCACTTCCTGGGTGGTGTCGAGCGAGTTGCCCCAGCCGACAACCGGGATTTCGCCCGGCTTGACGCCGACCTGGTCGAACACCCGCTTGATCGAACCGGTGACAAGGTCGCCAAGACCGATGACTGCCTTGACCTTGGCCCTGTTGGCGGTGAGGTAATCGACCATACGGTTGATCACTTCGGCCTGATCGAGCGTCGCTTCGGTGATTTCATAGGTGATGCCGAGCGGCTCGAACACACTCTTGATGCCTTCCTCTTCCTGGACGCCATAGGTGGCGCCGGGAATTTCAACCGGCATCCAGACGAAGTCGCCCTTCTTCACCAGGCCCTTGTCGACCAGGTACTGCGCCCAATGCTTGCCGAAGGTGACGTTGTCGCCGCCGACATAGGCGTTGAAGTCCGCCTTCGGGTCGGGCGTGTTGAAGTTGATGATCGGGATGTTCGCCGCCCGCGCTTCCTTGACGATCTCGACAAGGCTGCCCGGATCGGGGCTGGTCGTGGTGATGCCGTCGGCCTTGGCGGCGATTGCGGCGCGAACAGCCTCCTGTTGAGACGCCACGTCGCCATTGTGGAACGAGGTGTTGACGGTATTGCCGGTGTCCGTCGCCCATTGCTTGGCGCCGGCAAGGAAGTAGGTCCAGACCGGATCGGCCGGGCCGCCATGCGAAATCCAGTAAAACGTCTTGGCCTGTGCCGCGGCCGGAATGGCCAGCGCCACGATCAAGCCAAGTACAAGCAGTCTTAGCCTCGTCAGCATTTGATTTCCTCCCATTTGAACCGAACTCCTCCTCCGACGACGATCACGGCCAAAAACCGTGATCGCATTTTGCCAGCGTCGACCTGGGTGCATCAGAGCATCCCCTTTTTCGATTGATGGCAAGCCTCATCTGCAAGTGGTAGTTGGCGCAAACCAAGGCGCCATCAGCTCTTCCATCAGATTGCATCAGTTCGCGTGATATTTTCCAGGCAGGCGCCTGCCGGACAGCGGGAGCTTAGATCAGGTCGGCTCTGGCGAGGGCCCGCATCAGATGGCTTGCGCCATAGGTCCAGTGCGGGCAGTCGGGCGACAGCCGCACGCGGTTGACCAGGGCGCCGAACTTCTCCGACGAGATGGTGACGATGTCGCCGACCTTGTGGGTAAAGCCCTTGCCTTTTTCCCCGCGATCTTTCGACGGCACGAACATGGTGCCGAGATAGAGCGCCAGCCCGTCGGGATATTGATGGTGCGGCCCCATTGCGGCGGCGACCAACTCTTCCGGCGAGCGGCTGATCTCGGCCATCGAACTGGCGCCCTCCAGCGAAAATCCGTCCTCGCCCTCGACCTTCAGGCGCACGATCGCCTGCTTCACGTCGCCGATGGAAAAAGTCTCGTCAAACAGCCGGACGAAGGGGCCAAGTGCTGCCGAAGCGTTGTTGTCCTTGGCTTTTCCGAGCAGGAGCGCCGAGCGCCCCTCGACGTCGCGCAGATTGACGTCGTTGCCGAGCGTAGCGCCGACAATCCTGCCGCTGCTGGCGGCAATTACGGCAATCTCCGGCTCCGGGTTGTTCCATGTCGAAACCGGATGCAGGCCGACATCGGCGCCGAAGCCGACCGAGGCCATCGGCTGGCATTTGGTGAAGATCTCGGCATCGGGGCCGATGCCGACTTCCAGATATTGCGACCAGGCACCGCGAGCGATCAGCTTGGCCTTGATCTCCATCGCTTCTGGCGAGCCGGGCTTGAGCTTCGACAGATCGTGGCCGATCAGCCCGGCAATGTCGGCGCGAATGGCGTCGGCCTTTTCCGCCGAGCCGCGCGCCTGCTCCTCGATGACGCGCTCGAGCAGGCTGACGACGAAGGTGACGCCAGACGCCTTGATCGCCTGCAGGTCGACCGGGGAAAGCAGGTATGGTTTTTGTGGATCGCGCGCGGTCTCGAAACTGTTGACGGCAATGGCATCGAGCGGGCCGATCGGCCGCCCCTTGGCCGAGCGGACATGCCCTGCCGGATCCGGCAATTCGCAAACGTCGCGTATAGTCGGTGCCACAGGTGACGTAATGTCGAAGACAGTGCCGTCACGCACCGTGACCACCAGCGGGTGGGGAGCATCGCTCGTCATGGCACGGCCAAGGAAGAGGCCTTCGGATGGCAAGTGTGTGGCGTTCGTCATGGCTTACGGTTCCTGTTGTCTCGGTCCGGGTGTCGCGGTCGTTGCGGCCGATGAACGGCCGCAAAATAGGCTTGTCGTTCGACGGCGGCACTTTCACCAAATTCCCGCCAAAGGTCTATCCCGCTTCCAGGGCGAGCTTTGTCAATTCTTTCAAGCGGTCTTTGCATCGCTGGACCTTGATCGAGCCTGACGTGCGCCAATGGCGACGGAAAACGCTCTTTCAAAATAATGAAACCGTCGCTAGGGTTTTCACCGACTAAGATCCCTAGGTGACGCTTGCCCTTACGGTTTTCCGATCCAATCTGGCAGAAGTCGCGGACAGCCACCGCGTTCCAGTCGCTTTTTCCAGCCGGCCGACGCGCCGATGTCGTTATCGTCGGCGGCGGCATCATGGGGCTGTCGACAGCCGTGCACGCCGCCCGGCTCGGCCTTGCCGTCCAGGTGCTGGACGCCGGCGAAATTGGCAATGGCGCATCCGGCCTGAACGGCGGCCAGGTCATTCCCGGCCTGAAATACGATCCGGACTGGCTGCTGGAGCATTTTGGTCTCGAACGCGGCGAGGCGCTCGTCAACTTTGCCGCCTCGACCGCGAATGCCGTCTTCGAATTGATCCGCGATGAAAAACTGGCGGTGCCGTTCGTCCGCAACGGCTGGATTCAGGCCGCGCATACCGAGACCGCGTTGAAAGCGGCGGCGAACCGGGACCGGCAGTGGCGGGCGCGGGGCGCCGATGTCCGGTTGCTGAGCGCGACCGAGATTGCGACGATGACCGGCGCGCAAGGCTATCTCGGCGGCTGGCTCGACCGTCGCGCCGGTGTCATCGACCCGCTCGCCTATACGTCGGAGCTGGCGCGCATCGCTGCAGCGGCGGGTGTGAAGATCGCCGAGCGCCAGAACGTGATGCAGATCAGCAAAGATGCCGGCATTTGGCACGTTTCGACGAAAAGCGGCGCCGAACTCAAGGCCAAGGCGGTCGTCCTGGCGACCAACGCCTATACCGGCGGCCTGCTCCCCGGCCTCGCTGAGACCATCGTCCCGTTGCATTCCTTCCAGATCGCGACGGCGCCGCTGTCGTCCAATCTCGCGGCGGCGATCCTGCCGGAGGGGCAGGCGGTGTCGGATTCGCGCCGCATCCTCGTCTATTACCGCAAGAGTGCCGACGGCCGGCTGGTGCTCGGCGGGCGCGGCCGCATGGCGCTGCCGAACGGCCCGGCCGACTGGGCGCATCTCGAACGCGCACTGCTGCGGCTTTATCCGGCGCTGTCCGATGTTGCTATCGAAAAGCGCTGGTTTGGCCGGGTGGCAATGACACCCGACCATCTCCCTCACATCCACGAGCCCGAGAAGGGCCTGCTGGCGGTGGTCGGCTGCCAAGGCCGCGGCATCGGCCTGATGACCGCGCTTGGTGAGCGCATCGCCTCCTATCTGTCGAGCGGCGACATCAGGCAATTGCCGTTCCCGGTCTCGCCGATCCGGCCGATCCCGTTTCACGCCTTTCGACAGGTCGGCGTTGCCGCGACCATCGCCTGGTACCAAATGCTCGACGCGTTCGAACGCTGATTTCATACCCGAACGTGAAACAGCTTGACAGTTTCACGGATATGAAAAAGGCTTAGTCGATTTCAAATTCCGTGGGCAGTCGATGTCGACCATCGCCGTAACGCAGCCTCTGCCGGAAACCCGATCTTCGCCGGGGTTCCGTTTCGCCATGCTGCTGCCCGGCGGGCTGGTCACCTTTCTGCTGATCCTTTTCGCCCTTGGCCTGGTGTTCTTCCTCGCCTTTCGCGGCAATGACGGCTCGCTGCTCGGCGCTGGTTTCACCCTTGCGAATTTCGTCACTGTGGCCACCGATCCGCTGTACTGGACGGTGACGCTGCGCTCGCTGTGCATTGCCGGCCTGGTGACGCTGGCAACGGTCGTCACAGCCTATCCCGTCGCCTACTACCTTGCCTTCCATGCCGGGCGGCGGCGCGGGCTGCTGTTGTTTCTGCTGACCCTGCCGTTCTGGACCAGCTATCTCCTGCGTGTCTTCGCTTGGAAGATCGTGCTGGCTTATAATGGCGTACTGAACTCGGCGCTGATCGAAAGCGGCATCTGGTCGGAGCCGACATTGGCCTTCCTCAACACGCCGGCAGCGGTCGTCGTCACGCTTGCCCACGCCTATGCGCCGTTCGCCATCCTGCCTATCTACGTGGCACTGGAGACGATCCCGAAATCGCTGCTCGAAGCCGCTTCCGATCTCGGCGCCAGGCCGTTCACCAGCTTCCGCCGCGTCGTGCTGCCTAACTCGATGCCGGGCGTGCTGGCGGCTGCCCTCGTCGTCTTCGTGCCGACGGTCGGCGACTACGTGACGCCGGCGCTGGTCGGCGGCCCGGCAAGCACGATGATCGGTACGCTGATCCAGGCCGAGTTCGGCAAAGCCAATGACTGGCCGTTCGGCGCGGCACTCGCCGTCGCCGTCATGCTGGTCATCCTCGCCTTGGTGCTGGTCGTGCGCTTCGCCGACCGCAGATACGGCAGCCGCACATGAACACGGCGCGTATCGATGCAAAGCAGGGCGGCGGCTGGCTCGGCGCCTATGTCCTTGCCTATCTGGTGTTCCTGTATCTGCCGATATTGCTGATCCCGCTGTTTTCTTTCAACAATTCGATCCAGGCGGCATTTCCGCTGCAAGGCTTCACGCTTGAATGGTACGGCACGCTTTACGGCAATTCGGCGCTGTCCGGCGCGCTTGCCACCAGCCTCGTCATTGGCGCAGTTGCCGCCACCGGCGCAACGCTGTGCGGCATCACCGTGTCCTACATGGATCTCTATGGCCGCTCGCCGCTGGCCGCCACGATCAGTGCCATTGCCCGGCTGCCGATCCTGATCCCCGGTGTTATCGTCGGCATCTCGCTGCTGATCCTGGTCAACCTCATTGGCTTCGGGCCGTCACGCATTGCCATCGTGCTTGGTCACATATTGGTCGCGCTGCCGACGACGGTGGTGATCATGCGCAGCCGCTTCGCCGCCATCCCGAAGACCATCCGCGAGGCAGCACTCGACCTCGGCGCCTCCGACTGGACGACATTCAGGCGGGTGATGCTGCCGCTCAGCCTGCCCGCCATCGTTTCAGCATTCATGCTGGCCTTCCTGACCTCGTTCGACGAGTTCATCGTCGCCTTCTTCCTCGCCGGGAGCGAGCCGACGCTGCCGCTCTATATCTGGAGCCAGCTGCGCTTCCCGAAATCGCTGCCGACCGTCATGGCGCTGGGCACGGCAATCCTGGCCGTGTCCTTCGTCATCGCCGCACTTGCCGAAATCCTGCGCCATCGCGGGCTTGCTGCCGCTCAGCGGCCAGCCCCTGCTAACCTGTCAAAACCAGAAGAAACCGAAAGAGGAGAACTGCAATGGCATTCGACCTGAAATCGATGACTGCAAAGACAGCGCAAACCGGACTGGCCGCCTTCGCGCTGGCGCTTGCGTCGACCGCCGCATTTGCCGGCGACAAGCTGCAATATTTCACCTGGTCGGGCTACGAACTGCCCGACTTCAACAAGAGCTTCCTCGCCGCGCACCCTGATGGTGTGGAAGCCTCGATGTTCGGCGACGACGATGATGCCTTCACCAAGGTCAAGGCTGGCTTCCGCCCCGATGTCGCGCATCCCTGCTACGACAAGGTGGCGCGCTGGAACAAGGAAGGCCTGCTGCAGCCGATCGACACCAAGCGCATCAAGAACTGGGATTCGATCTTCCCCGTCTTCAAGAACCTGCCCGACCTGCAGGCTGGCGACGGCAAGGTCTGGATGGTGCCGTGGGACTGGGGCAACACCTCGATCCTCTATCGCGCCGATCTGGTGAAAAATCCGGAAGCCAGCTGGAACCTGCTTTGGGACAAGCAATATGCCGGCCGCATGGCGACCATCGATGCCGTGCACGATACACCGGTGGTGGCGGCCCTTCTTGCCGGCGTCAATCCGTTCGACATGACGGCGGAGCAGATGGACAAGGTTGCGGAAAAACTGCGCGAGCAGCGCCCGCTGCTCTCGAACTACACCACCGACATGACCTCGGTCGAACAGGCGCTGGCGAGTGGGCAGTTGGTCGCCGCCATGACCTGGAACGCCTCGGCCACCTCGCTGAAGAAGCAGGGCGTGCCTGTCGAGTTCATGAAGCCCAAGGAAGGCATGCTGACCTGGGCTTGCGGCTTCGTCATGCTCAAGGACGCCAAGAACGTCGATCTTGCCTATGATTTCATCAACAGCCGGCTGGAAACGGACTCGGGCAAATACCTGATCCAGGCCTACGGCTATGGCAGCTCGACCAGCTCGGCTTTCGCCGCCGTGCCGAAGGAGGAGCTGGAGAAACTGCAGCTGCCGTCCGACCCGGAAGTGATGCTGAAGACCACCGTCTTCACCGGGCCGATGAAACAGAATGACGAACTCGCCAAGATGTTCGAGAAGGTCAAGGCGGGCGGCTGAACCTGGTCTTCCCTTCTCCCCTTGTGGGAGAAGGTGGATTGGCGCGCAGCGCCAAGACGGTTGAGGGGTGTTGGAAGGAATGAGGCGTTGTTGTTTTCTGGAACACCCCTCATCCGACCGAGCTTCGCTCGGCCACCTTCTCCCACAAGGGGAGAAGGGAAGACCGCGCGGCGCCGGCCAAAAATACTGTAACGAGGTCGAACGGATGGACATGCTGGACGAAGCGGCTGAGAAGCCGAAGGACGACGCCGACGTCAGGGTCGGCCGGCGGGTGCGGGCGCTCAGGCTGGAGCGCAATCTCTCGCTGGCCGAACTTGCCGCCAAAGCCGGCGTCTCGATCGGTGCGCTGAGCCAGATCGAGCGCGGCATGTCGTCATTGCGGGTACGAGTGATCTGGCCGCTCGCCGCCGCGCTCGACATCGAGCCGTCGGCGCTGATTGCCGACGGTAACGATGCCGGCAACGATCTCTATTGCGTGCGCGCCAACAGCCGGCGGCAGATCCCGGTCAAGTCGGAAGGCATTGCCAAGGCACTGCTGTCGCCGCCGGCCGCCACGCTCACCGGCATGTTGGTGACGGTGGAAGCCGGTGGCGGCACCGCCGAAGCCTATGCTCATGCCGGCCACGAATTCGGTTTCGTCCTGTCGGGCGAGGTCGAGCTCGTGGTCGATTCAACCACCTATGGGCTGAAGGCCGGCGACAGCTTCGCCTTCAAGAGCACCTTGCTGCACGCCTTCCGCAATCCGGGCAGCGAGCGCTGCCAGATCCTGTGGGTCAACACGACCAAGCCGTCCGAGGTTCGCGATGGCGCCTGATCCTCTCGTCCGGCTGGACAAGGTCTCCAAGATATTCCTCGGCGGCATCGTCGGGCTCGAGTCTGTCGATCTCGACATTGCCCGCGGCGAGTTCCTGACCTTGCTCGGGCCGTCCGGCTGCGGCAAGACCACCAGCCTGCGGGTCATCGCCGGCTTCGAAAGCCCGTCGAGTGGCAGGGTTCTGCTCGAAGGCGGCGATATCACGGCACTCAGGCCTTTCGACCGTCCCGTCAACACCGTATTCCAGGATTACGCGCTGTTCCCGCACATGAACGTCGCCGAAAATGTCGGCTTCGGCCTGTCGCTGCGCAAGCTTTCCAGGGCAGAACAGGCAAAGCGCGTCGGCGAAGCGCTCGACATGGTCGGCCTTGCTGACAAGCTCGGCGCCCGCGTGTCGGAATTGTCGGGCGGCCAGCGCCAGCGCGTCGCGCTTGCCCGCGCCATCGTCTGCGAACCGCGCGTGCTGCTGCTCGACGAGCCGCTGTCGGCGCTCGACGCGCATCTGCGCGAACAGATGCAAGTCGAATTGAAGCGGCTGCAGTCGCAGCTCGGCACCACTTTTATCATGGTCACCCACGACCAGACCGAAGCGCTGTCGATCTCAGACCGCATCGTCGTCATGAACAAGGGCCGCATCGAGCAGATTGCGCCGCCGGCGACTCTTTACGATCGACCCGCCACCAAATTCGTTGCCAGCTTCATCGGTACCATGAACCTTCTGCAATCGCGCTTTGTCGGCCGTGATGGCGAGCGCTTGCGGTTCACCGCCGGCGCCCTGCCGCTGGAGGCCCTTTCGGAAACAGGCGAGTTGCCTGGCGAAGGCGCGGTGCGCACCATCGGCGTGCGTCCGGAGGATCTTTTGGCGGAGACCGAGGCCGCGGCCGGCACTGCACCGGTGCGGGTGAGCAGCATCGTCTTCCACGGCCGCACCTTGCGCCTGCATGCAGAGCTGGGGCAGGGGACACAGGTGGTGATCGACGCGCCGCGCCGGGCGGAGGGTTTTCAATTCAGCGTCGGCGACGTGGCGCATATCAGCCTGCGTCGTGGCGCCAACTGCCCTATGCTGCCCAGCTAGTCTGACTTTCAAACTTCCAGAAAACCGGAGCACGGCCCGTGAGCAATCATCTCAACTTCTTCATCGACGGCAAGTGGGTCGGTCCCGTGGTGGCGGCAACACTGGACGTGGTCGATCCGTCCACCGAAGAGGCCTACACGAAAATCTCGGTCGGTTCGAAAGCCGATGTCGACAAGGCCGTGGCGGCGGCCAAGGCGGCATTCCCAGCGTTCTCGCAGACCAGCAAGGCCGAGCGCCTGACGCTGCTGAAGCGCATCCTCGAAGTCTATAATGAGCGCTACGAGGATATCGCCCAGGCGGTCAGCCAGGAAATGGGCGCGCCGATCAGCTGGGCGCGCGAGGTGCAGGCCTGGGCGGGCAGGGCGCATATGGAAGCCACCATCAAGGCGCTGGAGGATTACGAATTCAGTGAGAAGCGCCGCGGCACCATGGTGGTCAAGGAACCGGTCGGCGTTTGCGCGCTGATCACACCGTGGAACTGGCCGCTCAACCAGATCGTCTGCAAGGTGGCGCCGGCGATCGCTGCCGGCTGTACCGTCGTGCTGAAGCCATCCGAGATCGCGCCTATCAGCGGCATCATCTTTTCAGAGGTTATGGAGGCTGCCGGCACGCCGAAGGGCGTTTACAACATGGTCAACGGCACCGGTCCCGATGTCGGCCAGGTCATGGCCGGCCATCCCGATGTCGACATGGTCTCGTTCACCGGTTCGACCCGGGCCGGCATCATCGTCGCCAAGACGGCGGCCGAGACTGTCAAGCGCGTTGCGCAGGAGCTCGGCGGCAAGTCAGCCAACATCCTGCTCCCCGACGCCGATTTCGAAGCGGCCGTGCTCCAGGGCGTCAACGCCTGCTTCGGCAATAGCGGCCAGTCCTGCGACGCGCCGACGCGCATGCTGGTGCCGGCCGCCCGTCACGACGAGGCGCTGACCATTGCCAAAAAGGCCGCTGAAGCGCACAAGGTCGGCGACCCGCGCTCGGAAGAGACCAGGCTCGGGCCGGTGGTCAGCAACATCCAGTTCGACAAGATCCAGCGGCTGATCGAGGCCGGCATCGCCGAGGGCGCTACGCTGGTCACCGGCGGCCCGGGCAGGCCGGAGCACCTCAATCGTGGCTACTATGTCAGGCCGACCGTCTTCGGCCACGTGACGCCCGGCATGACGATCGAAAAGGAGGAGATCTTCGGTCCGGTGCTGTCGGTCATCTCCTATGACGACGATGATGATGCGGTGAAGATCGCCAACGACACCGTCTACGGGCTGGCAGCCTACGTGCAGTCCCGGGATATCGACCATGCCCGGAAGATTGCCGGCCGGCTGCGCGCCGGACAGGTGTCGATCAACTATCCCGAATGGGACACGTTCGCGCCTTTCGGCGGCTACAAGCAGTCCGGCAACGGCCGCGAATATGCCGACTGGGCGATCCACGATTTCCTCGAGATCAAGGGCATCATCGGCTACGGCGCCTGAACCTTCGATATCCGGCAAGCTACCAACCGAAATGTGGTTGCGAGCGTTGGTGCTCCAGCACCAGCGCTCGCATCATTTCTGTTCGGCTGGGACGCTGGCAGCTGAACGGCCACGACGATTCCGTGGCCGCAATGTGAGCGCGAAGCAGGACCTCCTCAGATCGTCTTGACGTAGCCCGCCAGCTGATCCGCCACCGTGCCCCAGCCGTCGTAGAAGCCCATCTCCTCGTGGCTGTTGCGCGTGGCTTCGTCGCGGTGGATGGCGGTCGCCGTGTAGCGCGTCACCTTGCCCTCCGATTGCAGCGAGATGACCGCCGTGATGAAGGGGTCGCCTGACGGCCGGTAGCCGGGCAGCAGCGCGTCGGTCCAAACCAGCCGCTCGTTCGGGACGATCTCGAGGTAGCAGCAACGGCGGTCGTTGACCTCCTTGCCGTCCGGCGACTGCATGCGGGTCCGGAACAGACCGCCGGGCCGCAGGTCGATTTCGCAATCGGTGATGATCCACGGCTTCGGCGTGAACCATTGGCGGACATGCTCGGGCTTCGTCAGGGCCGTCCACAGCAGTTCTGGCGGCGCCTCGATCGTCCGTTCGAGCACGAGGTCGAGCTTCGGATTTAGCTGGAACAGCGGGAC
The DNA here is from genome assembly GCF_040323155.1 of Mesorhizobium sp. M0060. Classification (NCBI taxonomy): domain Bacteria; kingdom Pseudomonadati; phylum Pseudomonadota; class Alphaproteobacteria; order Hyphomicrobiales; family Phyllobacteriaceae; genus Mesorhizobium; species Mesorhizobium sp. M0060. Next base: position 1,097 of record NZ_JAMYUP010000024.1, on the reverse strand, counting down.
CATATTCATTTGTCTTTCTCCTTGAGTTTCAGGACGTAGTCGTCGAACTGATCTAGGCGGCGCTCCCACAGCGCACGCTGCTCCGCCAGCCAGTTTTCCGCGAGCTTCAGCGGCTCTGGCGCGAGCCGGTAGGTCCTGACGCGGCCGGCCTTCTCCGAACGCACCAGCCCGCAGCCTTCCAGAACCCTGAGATGCTCGATAAAGGATGGCAGGGCCATTTCGAACGGCTGGGCAAGCTCGCTGACCGAGGCGGGGCTTCGGTTCAGCCGCTCGACTACGCGCCGCCGGGTCGGATCGGCGAGCGCCCGGAAAATGCCGTCGATCGGCGGGGGGCTTTCGGTCTGCAGGCTCGTCATGGTCATTTCCTTGCGTCGGCCATTCCGCATGGCCAAAGTTAACTCGGGAATCACTTAGGGAAATTCCTTACTATTGGCAAGCGCGAAAATCACGGATGCCCGGCGAGGCCGCTGGAAAAGTGAGAGGCGCGGTTTTAGGGTGCCGCTAGATTCGACCGATCCGAGGATCCGTTTTGACGATCACCATGTACGGCATTACCAATTGCGATACGGTCAAGAAGGCGCGTTCCTGGCTGGCGAGCCATGATGTTGCCTATCGCTTTCATGACTACAGGGTCGAAGGGCTGGATGCGGATCGGCTGAACGGCTGGTCAAGCAAGATCGGCTGGGAAATCCTGCTCAACAAGGCGAGCACGACATTCCGCGAATTGTCGGACGAGGACAGGCTGGGTCTGGATGAAAAGAAAGCCAAGGCGCTGATGCTGGCCAAACCAACGATGATAAAGCGGCCGGTGCTGGAGCTTGGCGATAGGATTCTCGTCGGCTTCAAGCCTGATGTTTATCAGCAGGCGGTGAGTGGGTTGAAGGCGTAGCGGGACGGCGAGGCTTCGCGGCTTCGTTCCAGCTTGGGTTCCTCGCCCCCACGAAAGTGGGGAGAGGTGGCTCGGCGAAGCCGAGACGGAGAGGGGGAGCACTCGACGAAAACCCCCTCTCCGGCCGCGTAGCGGCCACCACTACCCCCCATGGCGGAGGGCGAGGCAACCAAATAATGAGGGGTGTGTGGGGGGACCCACCACAGGC
>NZ_JAMYUP010000023.1:0-85423 GCF_040323155.1 Mesorhizobium sp. M0060 | reverse complement strand
CCTGATGGCCGTGCGCCAGGTGCAGGACCGGTTTGTGATCTCGGCCGAAGTGGCCGCTGCCTTGTATGCGCCGATCAACACCGAGGCGCGGGGGGGGGGCGCCGCCCCCCCCCCCCCCCCCCCACCAGGCAACCTCGCCGCAGCTTCCGCGTTGAGCCATCGGAGGGATGACATCAGCCTCGGAGAACTCCCATGAAAGCACTTCTATCCATCACTGCGGCAGCGATGATGGCCGGCGCGCCTTTGGCTGCTTTTGCCCAATCGGCGACGCTGACGCCTCTGACGACCGACACCATGAGCAAGGTTGACACCGCGACGTTCGTGAAGACGGTGCCCATCGCCAATGCGTTTGAAATCGAGTCGAGCCGACTTGCACAGAAGCAGGCGACGGCCGACGATGTGAAGGCCTTCGCGGCGCAAATGGTCACGGACCACACCAAGGCCGGCGAGGACTTCAAGGCGGCGCTCGGCAAAGGTCAGACGACGTCGGCCACCGCGCCGGCCGGCTCGCCGCTGGACACCAAGCACCAGGCGCTGCTCGACCAACTCAAGGAGACCAGCGGTGACAGCTTCCAATCGAAATATATCGACATGCAGACCCAGGCGCATAAGGAAGCGGTGGCGCTGTTTTCCACATATGCAAATTCCGGCGATGACCTGGCGCTGAAGGAGTTCGCCAAGAAGACGCTGCCGGTGCTGCAAATGCACGAACGTCATGTCAAGGAACTCGCTGCCGCCCATCAATGAGAGCGCAGGCAGTTTCGCCGACAGAAGACGCGCCACTCCGGCCGGAGTGAAGTGGCTGTCGTCGGGCCACACAGCCGGGAACAAAGCACCGAGAGTGCCGTTATTTACCCGCTTATTCGGGAGGATCCAATGAAAGGCGGCATTCGCGAGGCGCCAAGGACAGTAGCGCCGGCTTTCGGCGCCGTCCCGGTCGCCGCTGTCACAGGCTGAAATCACTTTCCAGCCGGGACAGGTTGCCTCAATGCGCTACGGCGAGATATTTGCAAACGCAACAGCACTCTTGTTGCTGGCGCTAATGATTGGCGGCATCTTCGTGTTGTTTGGAGAACCGCTGTGGCCGCGGCACTACGCGAGAATGGTGCTGGTCACGAATATTGATGCCATGGCCACCGCGTCAGTCCGAACAAGCTGCGCTCCAAGTCCATGCCTGCCCGACACCATCGATCAGACCATGCTGGCTCCTCGCCCCGAGGACGGACCGTGATCTGCGATTTGCAGACGCTGCAACGCTGTGGAGCGGGATGCGGTAAGGCCCGCCGCGCAAGTCGCGCCGCGGGCCTTACCGGTGCAGTCAAACGGTCTTGCAAACCGTCTGGCTACAACTAGGTCAGGATAAGCACGATCTTGTAGGTATTCGGATCGACGATGATGATTCGGCCGTCGGCCAGCACGAAATATTCATAGGATTCGTAAGCCGGGACGATCTTGACGATGCGCGCCGGCAGACGATGCAGCCGGACCTTCTTCCGCGGAACCTCGATGCCGACAGAGATGTCGAAATCGACATTGGCAACCGGTTCGACCTTCGTCTCCTTGATGACCTGAGTAATCTCAGTCTTCTGTTCAACGGTCACATTGCTGATGGAAGCGGTCGAACTCTGGTCTTGCGTCTGCGTGGAGGCGTTGCCCTGAGTCTGCTCGGTAGTGGTGGTCCCAGTCTTGCCCTGAGCCTGCTCCTCGGTCTTCATTTTCGTGTTGCCTTGGGCCTGCTCGGTGGTGGCGGTTCCGGTTTTGCCCTGGGCTTGCTCGTCGGTTTTCATTTTGGTGTTGCCCGTGGCCTGCTGGTCAGTCGTAGCGCCAGCCTTGCCCTGGGCTTGCTCGTCGGTCTTCAGCTTCGGTTTGCCCGTGGCCTGCTGGTCAGTCGTGGCGCCAGCCTTGCCCTGAGCTTGCTCGTCGGTCTTCAGCTTCTTGTTGCCCTGGGCCTGCTGGTCAGTCGTAGCGCCAGCCTTGCCCTGAGCTTGCTCGTCAGTCTTCAGCTTCGGTTTGCCCTGCGCCTGCTGATCAGTCGTGGCGCCGGCCTTGCCCTGAGCCTGCTCGCCCGTCTTGGCGCCGCTCTGGCAATTGGCAGTGCCGGCTGCACAATTGGCGCCGGACTGGTCGTCGGCCGACTGCTGCGTCTGGGCAAGTGCTGCCCCGCAGCTGACGCTGATTGCTAGCATGCTGGTGATCAGAACGCCTTTCATGAGAGATCTCCTTGGAAAATGCGTCCCTTCACCGAGTAAAACTGCGGCTCAAAAACTTTGTTCCAAACTAATGGAGCGAAACGGCAAGTGATCCGATTGGCGGAACAAGCTCTATCCGATGGCGTTACCGGCCTAGCGACCCCGCTGCGAACGGCATGGTGCAGCGCAGCGCAGAGGTGGCTCACGACGAAAGGAGATAATCATGAGAATGCATCTTTCCGCGGCCGCGGCCGGGTTCTTGCTGCTCGCGGGCGTCGGCGCCGCTGCCGCCCAGGACGTGGTCATCGAACCGCAGCAGGAAACGGTCGTACGCGAGTATGTCAAAAAACAGCCTCTGGCGTCCGTCCAGCTTCCCGGCGTGGAACTCAATGTCGGCTCGACCTTGCCCGACACCGTCGAGCTTCATGAAGTTCCCAACGTCAAATACCGCTATGTCGTCGTCGACAACCAGACCGTCCTGGTCGATCCGGGCACGCGCAGGATCGTGAAGGTCATCCAGTGAGCAAAGCGCGTCGCTCTTTGAAGGGACATGCGGCGCGTCCTGCATTGTCGACACCCAAACCGCTGCCCGTCCTGGGCAACTCGGACGCAGAAAGGCCCGCCGTTTCGACGCACGGCGGGCCTCATAGCCGAGTCGACGCCCGGATAACTTCTGAACCAGCTTTGGCTTGAGGCGCATGATCCCAGCACGCCAGGGACGGCAGCGTCCTGTGCTCGCCAGACAAGAAACTTTGAGAGAATATTCCCGGCTTCGCATTTGGCGGGAAATACGGTTCTTTGATCTGACGGTCAGCATTTCCGATGATGCCGGCAAGGCTTCGCACTCCGCCTGGCCGCAACGACTTCAGAACCGACGGGATTGATCATGTCTGGGAATATCAACACTTTGCTTCCATTCCTCTCAGCAACTATAAACCGGCGCGCCGGCCTGGCCGTACTTTTTGCATCGGCGGTTGCGATTGTCGGCCTGGCTGCGTCCGGTTCGTCGTTCGCCGAGGACAAGAAGGCGATCAAGGTCGGCATCATGAGCGGCGAGGATGAGGACGTCTGGCGTGTCGTCACCGCCCAGGCGGCGGAGAGAGGCCTGACGGTCGAGACCGTGGTGTTCAACGACTATACCCAGCCGAACGAAGCGCTGGAGCGTGGCGAAATCGACGCCAACGCCTTCCAGCACAAGCCCTATCTCGACAATCAGATCAAGACGCAGGGCTATCATATCGTCCCCGTCGGCTATACCGGGGTCTGGCCGATCGGCCTCTATTCCAAGAAGTACGCGAAGGTTGCCGACCTGCCCGAAGACGCCGTCATCGGCGTGCCGAACGACCCGTCCAACGAAGGCCGCGCGTTGCGCGTCTTGCAGAGCGAAGGCCTGATCAAGCTGAAGGACGGCACCGGCATACTGGCAACGACCACCGACATTTCTGAAAACCCGAAGAAGCTGGTCATCAAGGAGCTCGACGCCGGCATCGTCGGGCGCTCGGTGGAAGATCTCGACGGAGCCGTGGTCAATACGGATTGGGCGTTGAAAAGCGGGCTTGGTCCGGAAAGCCGCATCGCCCAGGAGACGGTGGCCGACAACCCCTACCGCAACTTCATCGCGGTCAAGGCCGGCAACGAAAACCAGCCATGGGTAAAGACATTGGTCGCCTCCTATCAGAACGAAAAGGTGAAGGCCGAATTCGACCGGGTCTACAAGGGAACCGGCATCAGCGCCTATTGATGTCGAACCGGGCATTGAGGCTCGGGCTATGGGAAAAAGCGGTCCGCGTTCCAACGCGGACCGCGATCGCGTTTGCGGATCGCCGAGACAGGAACTTTCATGAACCAGCATTTCGCCTCGGTCACCGAAGTCGTGCATCCCGTCGAGAGCCGTTCCGCGGGATCGGACTATGTTGTGCGCCTCATCGAGCTGAAGCGGCGTTTCGGCGCGACAGCGGCGCTCGATGGCGTGTCGCTCAGCGTGCGCAAGGGCGAGATCCTCGGCATTATCGGCCGAAGCGGCGCCGGCAAATCGACGCTGATCCGTTGCCTCAATGGGCTGGAACGTGCGGATTCAGGACAGGTTTTCATCGAAGGCAGCGAGATCAGCCGGCTCGGCGAGCGCGAATTGCAGCCGCTGCGCCGGCGGATCGGCATGATCTTCCAGCATTTCAACCTGCTGTCCGCCAAGACGGTCGAAGACAATGTAGCGCTGCCGCTCAAGATCGAAGGCCGGCCCAAGGCCGAACGCCTGGCGCGCGCGGCCGAACTGCTCGAGCTCGTGGGCCTGTCGGAGAAGGCGAAAGCCTATCCGGCGTCACTGTCGGGCGGACAGAAACAGCGCGTCGGCATTGCCCGTGCGCTTGCGGCACGCCCGGCGCTGCTGCTGTCGGACGAAGCGACCTCGGCGTTGGACCCGGAGACGACGCGCTCCATCCTTGCCTTGCTCAGGGACATCAACCGGCAGCTCGGCCTGACCATCCTTCTCATCACCCATGAGATGGAGGTGATCCGTTCTATCGCCGATCGCGTCGCGGTGATCGACGCGGGACGGATCGTCGAGCAAGGGCCGGTGTGGTCGGTGTTTGCCGATCCGAAGTCGGAGATAACACAAAGCCTGCTCGGCGGCATCCGACCGCGATTGCCGGCGGAGATCGCAAGCCGGCTAACGCAGAACACGGGCGGCGAGGCTATCCTCAGGATCGACGTGGCGGGCGACGCCGCGCGCGGCCCGCTTTTGTCCGACCTTGCCGCAGCGGTTTCCGGCTCGTTCCGCCTCGTGCACGGCGGCATCGATCACGTCCAGCAGCAGCCTGTCGGGACGCTGTTCGTAGCGGTCGCGGGCAGCGATGAACATCATCTGGCACAGGTGATCGCGTTCTTGAAAGCCCACAATGCGCGGGTGGAGGTGCTTGGCCATGTCGACGGTTCTGTTTGAGCTCCTGCTTCGTTCGATCTGGGAAACCATCCTGATGACGGCCGCTTCCGGCCTCATCTCGCTGGTTTTCGGGCTGCCGCTCGGCCTGGCGCTGGTCGCCACCGACCGTGGCGGCATTGCCGAAAACCGCTGGGTGAACCGTGCGCTCGGCGCTGTGATCAACGGCTTCCGCTCGGTGCCGTTCATCATCCTTTTGGTCGCGCTGATTCCGGTGACGCGGCTGATCGTCGGCACCTCGATCGGCACATGGGCTGCCATCGTGCCGCTGTCGATCGCGGCGACGCCCTACTATGCCCGCATCGCTGAAGTGTCGCTGCGCGAGGTCGACCACGGGCTGATCGAGGCGGCGCGCGCCATGGGCGGCAACCGCTGGACGATCATCCGAGAAGTGCTGGTGCCGGAAGCGCTGCCCGGCATCGTCGCCGGCTTCACGGTGACGCTGGTGACGCTGATCGGCGCCTCGGCCATGGCAGGTGCCATCGGTGCCGGCGGGCTCGGCGACCTCGCCATCCGCTATGGCTACCAGCGCTTCGAGACCAGCGTCATGGTCGCCGTGGTCATTGTGCTGATCATCCTGGTCTGCGGCATCCAATGGGTCGGCGACCGGCTGGTCGCGAGGCTGGATCATCGGGCATAGCGGTGCGCAGCGGTTGTTTGGGCGATATGCCAGCACCCGGTGAAACTGTCACTGCCGGTCCGGCTTCTCCACCGCGCTCAGCGCCGCCAAGCCTTGTAGAGGCGGCTCTCCAGCTTGGAGATATAGCTGGATCAGTTGCTCATCCTCTGCGCGCTTATAGGCTAGCGGAATACCTCTGATCTGAGCAGGCATATCCCAGTCGGGCGGCCGGTCGTTTGGCGAGAACCATTTGCATCGCCGAACTTCGACCCAATTCCGGCGAATTGACAAACAGTTGTCGAGGCCGTCGTCTGCGTAGCCGAACTCTACACCGCAACAAGAACATATATTATGGCTGGGTTCTCGTCCGTTCTCGCCCCACGGCAAATCAGGAGACTGATCGAGGCCGCAGATACGGCATTTGAATTTGTCTTGTGGATTCATTTGATCCCGAACATGTCCCTGGCTTGCTCGGCGGTATAGTATCCTAGCCTGATATCCTGAGCGACCAATTCCGGGTCACGCTGCAAGGGATCGCCATAGCCGCCGCCGCCCGGCGTGCCGACGCGCACGCGGTCGCCGGCTTTCAGCGCGATGTCCTGCTCCTTGGAGAGATGCGGCGGCACATGGGCTTCGCCGTCGCGGAACACGGTCACCGTATTGACCGCGCCGTCCTTGCCGCCGAGGGCACCCTGCGGGCCGAAGCGGCCATGGTCCATGACGAAGGAGGCGCGGGCGTCGCCGCGCAGGATCTCGACCTCATAAGTGAGGCCGAAACCGCCGCGATGCTTGCCCGCGCCACCCGAGCCCTCGCGCAGGGCATAGTGGCGATAGAGCACCGGAAAGGCCTGTTCCATGATCTCGACCGGCGGCGATTTGGAAATGCCGATGGTCGAGCAGCCATTGGTCAGGCCGTCGTGACCGGCATTGCCGCCATAGCCGCCGCCGGAGATCTGGTACATGACGTAATCGCGGCCGCGCGCCGGGTCGTTGCCGCCGAGCGCGAAATTGCCGCTGGAGCCGGCGGGAGCCGCCGTCACCCTGTCCGGCAGCGCCTGCACCATCGCCGCGAATACCGCCTCGGCGATGCGCTGCGAAACCTCGGCCGCGCAGCCCGACACCGGGCGCGGATATTTGGCGTCTAGGAAGGTGCCTTCCGGTCGCTTGACGATGAGCGGCTCGAAGGCGCCGGCACTGATCGGCACATCCGGGAAAATGTGACGCATGGCGAGATAGACCGAGGACAAGGTCGTCGCCAGCACGCTGTTCATCGGCCCGGCGCAAGGCTTTGACGAACCCGCGAAGTCGAAGGTCAGCGTGTCGCCCTGCTTCTCCACCACAAGCGCGATGGTCAGCGGCTCGTTCACCACCCCGTCGGAATCGACGAAGGCCTGCGAGCGATAGATGCCGTCGGGAATGGCCGATATGTTGGCGCGCATCTGTTCGGCGGCGCGGCGGCGCAATTCGGCGATCGCCTCGATGACCGTTTCATCTCCGTAACGATCCAGGATACCGTTGAGCCGATCCTGGCCAATCAGCAGTGCTGCCGCCTGCGCCCGGATGTCGCCGATGCGTTGGTCGGCGACGCGGATGTTCGAGCAGATGATGGCGTAGATCTCGCGATCGAGCACGCCCTTCTTGAACAGTTTCACCGGCGGCAGCCGCAGGCCTTCCTGTTCGACCGCCGTAGCCGAGGCGGAGAAGCCACCGGGCACCGAGCCACCAATGTCGGGCCAATGGCCGGTGTTCGACAGCCAGCAGAAAATTTTTCTGTCCCTGTAGACCGGCATGGCGAAGCGCACATCCATCAGATGCGTGCCGCCGAGATAGGGGTCGTTGACGATGTAGATGTCGCCGGGCTCCGGCGGCAGGCAGCGGCCGTCGGCGATCATCTCGATCACCGTTTTTGTCGAATACTGCATGACACCGACGAACACCGGCAGGCCCTGGCTGCCTTGCGCGATCAGCGAACCGTCGACGGCCGAATAGATGCCGTCGGAGCGGTCATTGGCCTCGGCGATAACAGGCGAGAAGGCGGCGCGCGAAAACGTCAGGTCCATCTCGTCGCAGACCTGCTGCAGCGCCGCCTGAATGACCGAAAGTGTGATGGCGTCGAGCTTTTCCATCTCAGGCCTCACCAATGTCGATGATGATGTTGCCGTCGGCGTCCGATCGCGCCCGGTCACCGGGCTCGAGCACCGTTGTTGCGTCCATCTGTTCGAGGATCGCCGGCCCTTCGATGATGGCGTCGAGCGGCAGTTTTTCCCTGCCATAGACGGGCGTGTCATGCCAGCGGCCGCCATACCAGACCGGCCGGATCTCGCGCCGTGCCTCATCGAGCGTTTTGGCCCGGCCAGCCGGGTCGATCAGCCGCGACAGATCGATCGCCGGCCGCACGCCGGTCACCGAGGTGTTGAGGTTGACCAGATTGGCACGGATTTCCGGCAGCTCGACCTTGAAGCGGGCAAAATAGGCCCTCTCGAACAGTTGCTGCAGTACCTCGCGTGTCACTGCGGACGACGGCAGCGACACGTTGATGATATGCGTCTGGCCGACGAACTGCATGTCGGCGGAATGCGTGATGCGGATCGTTTCCGGCTTCACCGCTTCCTTGCCGATAAGCTCCTCGCCTTCGTTTCGGTGCCGTTCCAATATAGCGTGAAGCTCGGTTTCGTCGAGATTGGCCACCGGCTGGTTGACCGTGTTGACGAAATCGTGCCTGAGATCGGCGACGACGCAGCCGAGCGCATTGGTGATGCCCGGCCGCGCCGGCACCAGCACTTTTGGCAGGCCGAGTTCGCGCGCCAATGCCGTCGCATGCAGCGGCCCGGCGCCGCCGAAGGCGAACAACGTGAAATCGCGCGGATCGTGGCCGCGTGACACCGAGACCATGCGGATAGCGCCGGCCATCTTCATATTGCCCAGCCGCAGCACCGCTCCCGCCGCCTCGACGCCGGACAGCCCTGTGGCGCGGCCGATCCTGTCCTCGAATATGCCGGTGACACGTTTGACGGTGACCGGGTTTTCGACAGCAAGCAGCTTTTTCGGCGCCAGCCGGCCGAGCACCAGATTGGCGTCGGTGATGGTCGGCTCGCTGCCGCCGCGCCCATAGCAGATCGGCCCGGGATTGGCGCCTGCACTTTCCGGGCCGATCTGGATCAGGCCTGCCGCATCGACGCGGGCGATCGAGCCGCCTCCGGCGCCGACCGTGTGCACCGCCACCATCGGCACGTGAATCGGCATCGCATATTCGATCTCGATCTCGTTCGACACCGCCGGTTCGGCATCGCGGATCAGCGCCACGTCGGTCGAGGTGCCGCCCATGTCGTAGGTGACCAAGTTTTCGAAGCCGGCGCGCTTGCCGGTATAGGCGGCAGCAATGACGCCGGAAGCGGGGCCGGACATGACGGTCTTGGCCGATTCACGTGTGACAAAGCGGGCCGAGATCATGCCGCCATTGCCGTTCATGATCAGGAAGTCGCGGGCGTAGCCTTTTGACGCCAGTTCCTTGCGCAGCCGCTCGACATAGCGCTCGAGGATCGGCTGCACCGAGGCGTTGACCGAAGCGGTGACGCCGCGCTCGAATTCGCGCGCTTCCGACAGCAGCGCATGGCCTGACGTGATGTAGCCGTTCGGCCAAAGCTCGGCGGCGATCTCGGCCGCCCGCCGCTCATGCGCCGGGTTGGCGTAGGAATGCAGGAAATGAATGACGAGGGATTCGCAGCCGGCCTCGATCAGCTGTAAAATCGCTGCCCGCATCTCGGCCTCGTCGAGCGGGATGCGCACCGCGCCCGAGGCCTCTATCCGCTCCGACACTTCGAGCCGCAGATTGCGCGGAATGATCGGGACGAAGGTGCCCGTCATGCTATAGGGCTGCGGCCGTGTCCGCCGGCCAAGCTCGATCACGTCGCGAAAGCCGCGCGTGGTGATCATGCCGGTCTTCGCCAGCCGGCGCTCCAGCACCGCGTTGGTGGTGGTCGTCGTGCCGTGCACGATGAGGTCGATGCCGTCGACCGGAAAGCCGGTGGCGCCAAGCGCCGAAACGACGCCGAAAGCCTGGTTGTCGACCGTGGTCGGAGTCTTGGCGATATGCACCCTGCCACCGTCACGGCCGTCGATCAGAAGCAGGTCGGTAAAGGTTCCGCCGACATCGATGCCGGCGACGACGCTGCCCGCCGAATCCAGAGCTTGCGCCGAAAAATTCTGTTCCATTGTCGAAACCCGAAATGCCCGAACTGCTTACATGCCTCAGTTTGGAAACCTGTTTTACGGCGGCGTCTTGACGCAAATATCGTTTGTATACTAATAAATTCCGGACACAAGAGCTTACCGCTTCGGAGTGTGCAAGGGCACGCAGGAACCTGACCGGTTCGGGCGCGCAGGTGAAGATTTGGCGCCAGCGCTGAGCTGGTCCAGAAGGTTAGGTTTGATGAACACCACATCCGCGTTCAACACCGCCGGCGCGCGACCGCTGCAGTTTCCCATACCGGCTAATGTCTACGCCGAAACCGTGGTTTCGGTGAAGCACTATACCGACCGGCTGTTTTCGTTTCGCATCACGCGGCCGCAGTCGCTGCGCTTCCGCTCCGGCGAGTTCGTCATGATCGGCCTGCCCAACGCCGAGAAGCCGGTGTTCCGCGCCTATTCGATCGCCAGCCCGTCCTGGGACGACGAACTCGAATTCTTCTCGATCAAGGTACCGGACGGTCCGCTCACCTCGGAGCTGCAAAAAATCCAGATCGGCGACACCGTCATCATGCGGCAGAAGTCGACCGGCACGCTGGTGGTCGACGCGCTGACCCCGGCCAAGCGCCTGTTCATGATCTCGACCGGCACCGGCATTGCGCCCTTCGCCAGCCTGCTGCGCGATCCCGATACCTATGAGAAATTCGAGCAGGTGGTCCTGACCCACACCTGCCGCGACAATGCCGAGCTCACCTATGGCCAGGAACTGGTTGCGGCGCTGGAGAACGATCCGCTGATCGGCGAGCTGACCGGCGGCCGCGTCACGCTCTACAATTCGACGACGCGCGAGACCTCCGAGCGCATGGGCCGCATCACCGCGCTGATCGGCTCGGGCAAATTCTATAACGATCTCGACATAGACAAGCTCAACCCCGAGACCGACCGCATCATGATCTGCGGCTCGATGCATATGCTGAAGGACGTCAAGGAGCTGGCTGAAAGCCTCGGCTTCCATGAAGGCTCGCTGCATCATCCGGCTAGCTTCGTCGTCGAGCGCGCCTTCGTCGGCTAAAGCTGCGGCGCTTCGGTGCCCGATTTCCTAGATTTGGTTTTGACCATATGGTCAAAAGCAGCTGTCTTTGCAGCCTTTTTCCGCTATGACCGCTTGAAGGACTCGTGAAGCGCTGCTTCACGGTCTATCTTCGGCATAAGTCGCTGAACAAGGGGCAGGAGATGAGCAGCACAATCCGCGAAACCGATCTCGGTGCCGGCGCGTCCAAGATCACGCCGCTGCCGGCGCGCGCCGCCGCCAATGCACCAATCCCGCAAGCCCATGGCATTGCTCGCAATCCCGGAATGAGGCTCGATCTCGGCTTCATGGAGTCGATGCGCAGTGTCAACCGCTCGGCGCTGGAGCGTCGTGTCGCCAGCCTGACCAAACGACGCTCGATCAAGGCCGACGACCAGGCGGCCTGGCTGCTGCGCGCCGTCGCCTGCATGGACCTGACGACGCTGAACTCGAACGATACCGACGAGCGCGTGCGCCGGCTCTGCGCCAAGGCGGTCAATCCGTTTCGTCGCGACATTGCCGAAGGGCTTGGCATTACTGGAGAAAAGATCCGCCCGGCGGCGGTCTGCGTCTATCACCCCTTCGTCGCCACTGCCGTCGATGCGCTGCGCGGCACCGGCATTCATGTCGCCGCTGTTTCAACCGCCTTCCCGCACGGCCTTGCGCCTCTGTCGACGCGCCTGCAGGAGATCGAGGCTTCGGTGAGGGATGGCGCCGACGAGATCGATGTCGTCATTCCGCGCGGCCTGGTTTTCGGGGCGAAATGGCAGGAACTCTATAACGAGATCGTCTCGATGCGCGCCGCCTGCGGTGAGGCACATCTGAAGGTTATTCTCGGCACCGGCGATCTCGCCACGCTGCGCAACGTCATGCTCGCCTCGATGGTGGCGATGATGGCGGGCGCCGACTTCATCAAGACCTCGACCGGCAAGGAAAGCGTCAACGCGACGCTGCCGGTAGGCCTTGCCATGGTGCGCGCCATCCGCGCCTATTTCGAAGAGACCGGCTATCTCATCGGCTTCAAGCCGGCCGGCGGTATTTCCACCGCCAAGGCTTCGCTCGACTGGCTGGTGCTGATGAAGGAAGAGCTTGGCCGGCCGTGGCTGGAGCCGGAGCTGTTCCGCTTCGGAGCGTCGAGCCTGCTGACCGACATCGAGCGCCAGCTCGAGCATCATCTGACCGGCCACTATTCGGCCAATCATCGCCACGCGATGGTGTGATTTTCGGGAGCGCTCCATGAACATTCTCGAACGCTACCACGCCATGGACTATGGCCCGGCGCCGGAAGCCCGCAACGAGGCCGATGCGTGGCTCGCCGCGCGGGATTTCGGCAAAGCGTTGTTCATCGGCGGCGACTGGAAGGCAGCCGCAGGTGGCAAGACCTTCGACACCAGCGATCCGTCATCCGGCAAATTGCTGGCCAAGGTCTCGGATGCCGGGGCTGCTGATATCGACGCGGCGGTTTCGGCCGCCGCAAAAGCGTTGCCGAAATGGAGCGCCAGCTCCGGCTACAGCCGAGCCAAAGTGCTCTACGCCATCGGCCGCGCCATGCAGCGCCACCAGCGGCTGTTCGCGGTGCTGGAATCGATCGACAACGGCAAGCCGATCCGCGAAAGCCGCGACATCGACGTGCCGCTGGCCATCCGTCATTTCATCCATCATGCCGGCTGGGCGCAGGCGCTGGGCAGGGATTTTCCAGGCCATAAGGGCGTCGGCGTCGTCGGCCAGATCATCCCCTGGAATTTCCCGCTGCTGATGCTGGCCTGGAAGATTGCGCCGGCACTCGCCGCGGGCTGCACAGTGGTGCTGAAACCGGCCGAGTTCACGCCGCTCACCGCCATCCTGTTCGCCGACATCTGCGAGCGTGCCGGTGTGCCGAAGGGCGTCGTCAACATCGTCCAGGGCGGGCCGGAAGCAGGCGCGGCAATCGTCAAACATCCCGGCATCCAGAAGATCGCCTTCACCGGTTCGTCCGAGGTTGGCAAGATCATCCGCAAAGCCACGGCCGGCTCGGGCAAGAAACTGTCGCTTGAGCTCGGTGGCAAATCGGCCTTCGTCGTCTTCGAGGATGCCGATCTCGACAGCGCCGTCGAGGGATTGGTCGACGGCATCTGGTTCAACCAGGGCCAGGTCTGCTGCGCCGGCTCGCGCCTTCTGGTGCAGGAAGGCATCGCCGATGCCTTCATCGCCAAGGTGAAGACACGGATGAGCCGGCTGCGCGTCGGCAACCCGCTCGACAAGAACACCGATATCGGCCCGCTGGTCGACTTGACGCAGCTCGATCGCGTCAAGGGGCTGGTCGCCGAAGGCGCCAAGCAGGGCGCCGTCTGCTGGCAGCCGGACGTGGCGCTGCCCTCCTCCGGCTATTACCATCTGCCGACGCTGGCAACAGGCGTTTCGCCGGCTAATATCCTGGCGCAGGAGGAGGTGTTCGGGCCGGTGCTGGCGACCATGACCTTCCGCAACACCGAGGAAGCAATCGAGCTCGCCAACAACACGCGCTACGGCCTGGCCGCCTCGGTATGCAGCGAGAACGTCAATCTTGCCCTCCACGTCGCGCCGCAATTGAAGGCCGGCGTCGTCTGGGTCAACGGCACCAATATGTTCGACGCCGCCTGCGGCTTCGGCGGCTATCGCGAGAGCGGCTTCGGCCGCGAAGGCGGGCGCGAGGGCATGTTCGAATATCTCTCGGCAAAGCTGCCGCTCGGCCCGGTCATCAAGCCGGCTGTGGCCACACCTCAGCCCGTAGAGCGCTCCGAGGGCGACGCCATCGACCGCACGGCGAAGCTGTTCATCGGCGGCAAGCAGGTCCGACCGGACGGCAATTATTCGATTGCCGTCGCCACCACCAAGGGCAAGCTTGCCGGCGAGGTCGGTCTCGGCAACCGCAAGGACATCCGCGACGCCGTCGCTGCCGCGCGGGCCTGCAAGGCCTGGCCGGAGGCGACCGCCTACAATCGCAGCCAGGTACTTTACTATCTGGCCGAAAATCTTTCCGGTCGCACCGATGAATTTGCCGCACGCCTCAGCCAACTCACCGGCGCCACCGCCAAGGCGGCGCGTGAGGAGGTCGACCAATCGATCGAGCGGCTGTTCCTCTATGCCGGCCTTGCCGACAAGTTCGAGGGCCGCGTCCACCACCCGCCGGCCCGTGCCGTCACGCTGGCGCTGCACGAACCGGTCGGCGTCGTCGCAATCGTCGCTGCGGATAACGCGCCCTTGCTTGGCCTGATCTCGCTGGTGGCGCCGGCGCTTGCCATGGGCAACACCGTGGTCGCGGTGCCGTCCGAAAGGTACCCGCTGCTTGCCACCGACCTCTACCAGGTCATCGAATACTCCGACGTTCCGGTAGGCGCCATCAACATCGTTACGGGCCGTAGCGCCGAGCTGGCCGGCGTGCTGGCCAAGCACGACGATGTCGACGGGCTTTGGGTATTCGCCGATGCCGACACCTGCGCCAGGGCCGAAGCCGAGTCGGTCGGCAACCTCAAGCGGGTCTGGACCGGCAATGGCCGCAGCATCGACTGGACGTCGAGCGAAGCCGCCGGCGATGCCTTGCTGCGCCGTGCGGTCGAGGTCAAGAACGTCTGGGTGCCCTACGGCGACTGAGTTTCCCGCTCAGCGGGGACGTCCGGGCTTGACGGGCCAAAAGATGTTCTTTACCGAGAAAAAACATTTGGCCGGCAGGCGAATATCGAAACAGGCGACATCATAGGGCCTGTCTGGCACATTGCGCCTTGGCCGTATGCCGGTAAAAACCGGCGGCCACAGAGGAGACAAGCATGGCGGATCTGACAGGCAAGGTCGTTGTCGTCACGGCGGCGGCACAAGGCATCGGCCGGGCGAGCGCGCTGGCTTTCGCCAAGGCAGGCGCCGTCGTCCATGCCACCGACATCAACGAGGTGGTGCTCGCCGACCTCGGCAAGACGCCCGGTATCAAGACCCGCAAGCTCGACGTGCTGAACGACGAGGCCGTGACGTCGGCCTTCGCCGAGATCGGCGCCGTCGACGTGCTGTTCAACTGTGCCGGCTTCGTGCATTCCGGCTCGATCCTCGAGATGAAGGACGGCGATCTCGACTTTGCCTATGATCTCAACGTCCGCGCGATGATCCGCACCATCCGCGCCGTGCTGCCCGGCATGCTGGAGCGCGGCGACGGCTCGATCATCAACATGGCGTCGCTGGCCAGTTCGACCAAGGGCGTGCCGAACCGCTTCGTCTATGGGCTGACCAAAGCAGCCGTCATCGGCCTGACCAAGTCGGTCGCCGCCGATTATGTCGGCAAGGGCATACGCTGCAATGCGATCTGCCCGGGCACCGTCGAAAGCCCGTCGCTGCAGGACCGCATGCATGCGCAGGGCGACTACGAGGCAGCGCGCGCCGCCTTTATCGCGCGCCAGCCGATGGGCCGCCTCGGTACGCCCGAGGAAATCGCCGACCTCGCCGTCTATCTCGCCGGCGCCACCTATACGTCGGGGCAGGCTTATAATATCGACGGTGGCTGGTCGATCTAAGCTCATCTCATTCAAGGAGAGGAATTCTATGAAATTGCTGCGCTATGGCGAGGCGGGGAGCGAACGCCCCGGCCTGCTCGATGCGGATGGAACGATCCGCGACCTCTCCGCCCATGTCACCGACATTGCCGGCAAGGCGATCGACCCGGCATCGCTTGAGACATTGTCGAAGCTCGATCCGAAATCGCTGCCCGCCGTTTCCGGCAAGCCACGCCTCGGCGCCTGCGTCGCCGGCACCGGCAAATTCATCTGCATCGGCCTCAACTATTCCGACCATGCCGCCGAAACCGGCGCCATCGTGCCGCCGGAGCCGATCATCTTCATGAAGGCAAGCTCGGCCATTGTCGGGCCGAACGACGACGTGCTGATCCCGCGCGGCTCGGCCAAGACCGACTGGGAAGTCGAGCTCGGCGTGGTCATCGGCAAGACCGCGAAATATGTCACCGAGGCCGAGGCGCTGGACTATGTCGCCGGCTACTGCGTCGCGCATGACGTTTCCGAGCGCGCCTTCCAGGCCGAGCGGCAGGGCCAGTGGACCAAGGGCAAATCGTGCGACACCTTCGGGCCGATCGGCCCGTGGCTGGTGACCAAGGACGAGGTGAAGGACCCGCAGAACATCCCGATGTGGCTGAAGGTCAACGGCAAGACAATGCAGAACGGCTCGACCAAGACCATGGTCTATGGTGTGGCCTATCTGGTTTCCTATCTCAGCCAGTTCATGTCGCTGCATCCAGGCGACATCATCTCCACCGGCACACCGCCCGGCGTCGGCCTCGGCATGAAGCCGCCGGTCTTCCTGAAGCCCGGCGACGTCGTGGAACTCGGCATTGAGGGACTCGGCCAACAGAAGCAGACGTTCAAGGCGGACGCGTAGGCGCTTCACTTTGGCAAGTTTCCGCCGCCCCTCATCTGCCTGCCGGCATCTTCTCCCCGTATAGTGACGGGGAGAAGGACGAAGCTCCAGCGCTGACGCCCCCCTCTCCCCGTCTCTATACGGGGAGAGGGTAGGGGTGAGGGGCAGCGCCTGCCTACGCTAAGCCGCGATCCTACTTCAGCACCTTCCCATCCGCTCCGAACCGATAGGTCTTTGCCGGATCCGGCGTCGCGTAAAGCGTGGCGCCCGGTTCGGCGTTGTAGACGCCGAAGATGCGCACGGTGATCAACCCGGCCTTCTCGCAGTCGAGATAGAGGTTGGTGTCGGCGCCGAGATGCTCGGCATGGACGACCGTGCCCTTCCAGGCACCGGATTTGGGATCGACCGTCAGATGTTCGGGACGGACGCCGATGGTCTTGGCTGTCTCGCCCAGCCTGGCGCCGTCGACGAAATTCATCTTTGGCGAGCCGATGAAGCCGGCGACGAACTCATTAGCCGGCGAATTGTACAACTCCATCGGCCCGCCGATCTGCTCGATCTTTCCCGCATTGAGCACGACGATCTTATCGGCCAGCGTCATCGCCTCGACCTGGTCGTGGGTGACATAGATCATCGTCGCCTTCAGCCGGCGGTGCAGCTGCGCGATCTCCAGCCTGGTGTTGACGCGCAGTGCGGCGTCGAGGTTCGACAGCGGCTCGTCGAAGAGAAAAAGCTTGGGCTCACGCACCACGGCGCGGCCGATGGCGACGCGCTGGCGCTGGCCGCCGGAGAGCTCGGCCGGCCGCCTCGAGAGGTAGGGCTCCAGCGAAAGCATCGAGGAGGCGATGCCGATGCGGCGGTCGATCTCGGCCGCCGGCGTGCCGGCCTGCTTGAGGCCGAGGCCCATATTGTTCTTCACCGTCAGATGCGGATAGAGCGCATAGGTCTGGAACACCATGGCGATGCCGCGCTTGGCCGGCGGCGTTGCCGAGACGTCCGCGCCGTCGATCACCACACGGCCTGAGGTCGAGTCCTCCAGCCCGGCAATGACCCTCAGCAGCGTTGATTTCCCGCAGCCGGATGGGCCGACGAAGACAACGAATTCGCCATCCGTCACTTCGAGGTTGATGCCCTTCAGCACCTCGACCGGTCCGAAGGCCTTTTTGACATTCTCGATGTTCAGCGAGCCCACAATATCGTTCCTAGCTTAGAGTTTGACGGCGGCGCCACTGCGCACGCTCTCGTCGGCGGCAAGGCAGACGGCGAGCGACTTCACCGCGTCGTCCATGTGGCGGGAGAGATCCAGATCCTCGCGGATCGCCTTCAGCACAAACGCCTGTTCGAGATCGCAGAGGTCCTGATGGCCGGGCTCGCCTTCCATCGACAGCATCTCATCCGGCTTGGCGAACTTGCCGTCCGCGCCGGTTGCCGCACTGTGCAGGCGGATGGTCGAGGTCTTGGTGTGGGTGTCGATGTCGTCGGACCTGACGCCCTCTTTCATGACGATCGACACGCAGCCATTGGGCGAGATCACGTCCTTCACGAAGAAGGCCGTCTCCGAGATCATCGGCCCCCAGCCGGCTTCGTACCAGCCGACCGAACCGTCGTCGAACAGCACCTGCAGATGACCGTAATTATACATCGTGGGCGCGATCTCCTCGGTCAGCCTCAGCCCCATGCCGCGCACCTCGACCGGCCTGGCGTCAGTGATCTGCAGCATCACGTCAAGATAATGCACGCCGCAATCGACGATCGGCGACGTCGTCTGCATCAGCTGCTTGTGCGTCTCCCAGGTGTGTCCGGAGGATTGCTGGTTGAGGTTCATGCGGAACACGTAAGGGCCGCCGAGCTTGCGCGCCTCGGCGATCAGCCGGATCCAGGACGGGTGATGGCGCAAGATGTAGCCGATCACCAGTTTTTTGCCGTTGGCCTTGGCTGCCGCGACCACGCGTTTCGCATCCGCCACCGTGGTCGCCAGCGGCTTTTCGACAAAGACATGGCAGCCGGCCTCGAACGCCTTGACCGCGTAGTCGGCATGGCTGTCGGAATAGGTGGCGACGCAGGCGACATCAGGTTTTTCATCGCGCAGCGCCTCGTCGAAGGAACGCCGAATGCCGTAGGTCGAAAGTCCTTCCGGCAGCGGCACGTCTGAACGGTTGACCAGTGCCGCGATCTCGAACCCCGGATTGGTGTGATAGGCCAGCGCATGGCTGCGGCCCATATTGCCGAGGCCGGCGACGACAATGCGAAGGGGTTTTTCAGAACTCACCTGACCACTCCGGTATTCGAGTTGCTCTCGTCGAGGTCGCGTCACCCCACCCGGCGCTTCGCGCCGACCTCCCCATCGAGGGGAGGTAAGGGGCTGGCGCCGTCACCGCCGTCGGGAGATTTCCCGCATGGCCATTTTGCCCCCCGACATGTTGGCGCCCTACCTCCCCTTGATTAGGAGGTCGGCGCGAAGCGCCGGGTGGGGTGATACGCACGCCGGCGACAGACTTGATTCCCTCTTTCACTTGACCGCTCCCGAGGTGATGCCGCGGATCAGCTGCCGCGAGAAGATGACGTAGAGGATCAGCACCGGCATGATCGCCAGCGACAGTGCCGCCAGGATGGCGTTCCAGTTGGTGACGAACTGGCCGAGGAACAGCTGGGCGCCGAGCGTCACCGTCTTGGTCTCCTCCGACGGCGCCAGGATCAGCGGAAACCACAGATCGTTCCAGATCGGGATCATGGTGAAGACGGCGACCGTTGCCATCGATGGCCTGACCAGCGGCAGTACCAGCCGAAAGAAGATGGTGTATTCGGACAGTCCGTCGATGCGCCCGGCATTCTTCAGATCGTCGGAGACCTGCTTCATGAACTCCGACAGGATAAAGACGGCGAGCGGCAGGCCTTGCGCCGTATAGACCAGAATGAGCGCCGTCAGCGTGTTGACCAGCCCGCTCGCCACCATCAGCTGCAGGATGGCGACGGTGCCGAGGCGGATCGGGATCATGATGCCGAGCGCGAGGTAGAGCCCCATCAGTGAGTTGCCGCGAAAGCGGTATTCCGACAGCGCAAACGCCGCCATTGCGCCGAACAAAAGCACGAAGAACAGCGAGGCGACGGTGACGACGAGGCTGTTTTGGAAATAGTGGATGAAGTCGCCCTGGCCGATCACCGTGCTGTAGCCGATCAGGTCGAAGGTTTTCGGCGTCGGCGGCGTCAGCGGCGCGCCGAAGATGCCCGCGCGGGATTTAAACGAATTCATCACCACGAGGATCACCGGAAACAGCGCGATAGCGGTGTAGGTCAAAAGGATCGCATGGGCGCCGATGGTGCGGGGCAGCGAACGGGTTGCCGTGCTCATGTCGCGCCTCAGAACTGATAGCGACGCAAGCGCGTCTGTACGAGGAACAGATAAACGCAGACGCCGCCAAGAATGATCAGGAACATCATCGTGGCGATCGCCGCGCCCATGTTGGGATCGCCGACCTGCAGCTGGAAGCCGAAGAAGGCGCGGTAGAGGAAAGTGCCGAGGATATCGGTCGAATAGTTCGGTCCGGCCAACGCGCCTTGCGCGGTGTAGATCAGGTCGAAGGCGTTGAAATTGCCGACGAAGGTCAGGATCGAGATGATGCCGATCGACGGCAGGATCAGCGGCAGCTTGATCTTCCAGAATTGCGCCATGCCGGTGATGCCGTCGCATTCGGCCGCTTCGATCACCTCTTCGGGAATGGACAGCAGTGCCGCGTAGATCAGCATCATCGGGATGCCGACGAACTGCCACACCGAAATCAGGCTGAGCGCGGTCAACGCATATTGCGCCTTGCCGAGCCATGGCGTGAACAGGCTTTTGAGGCCGACGAGATCCATCATATGCGGCGCCACGCCCCATAGCGGCGACAGGATCAGCTTCCAGGCGAAGCCGACGATGACGAAGGACAGGATCGTCGGCACGAAGATCGCCGTGCGGTAGAAGGCGGAAAACCGCAATCTGGGGCTGGACAGAAGTGCGGCCAAAAGGACGCCGATCGGGTTCTGCACGAGCATGTGGATGATGAAGAACCAGACATTGTTTCTGAGCGCGTTCCAGAAATTGACCGACCAGTTGGGATCGCCGAACAGCATGCGGAAGTTCTCCAGCCCGACGAACACCTGCGACTGGTTGATGTTGCGGAACAGGGAGAGCTGCAGCGTGCCGGCCAGCGGCAGGATCATGATCGCCGTATAGACCAGCAACGCCGGCGCCAGGAAGACGCCGATGTGCCAGCGGAACGGTCTTTTCGGTGTTGCGGCCATGAGTTCGGTCCCCGCCGATCAGGTTCTTGCAATTGCCGGCAAAAAGAGCGCGGCGTCTCCCTCCCCCCTCGAGGGGAGGGTGCCTCGCGAAGCGAGGCGGGTGGGGTCGGCCGAGGCAGCGCGCCAGCGTCGTTCGACCGTGCCTTTCAGCAACGATCAAGCCGCGGCCTGCCTCGACCGACCCCCTCTGTCGCCTTCGGCGACATCTCCCCCTCAAGGGGGGAGACAACGCTTCGCCGAGCCTTACTTCGCCGGCTTGTACCAGCTGTCGAGGCCGTCCTGCAGCTTCTTGGCGGCAGCTTCCGGCGTGTCGGTGCCGTTGATGACGTTGGCCGATTCAACCCACGTCTCGTTCTCGAGGTTCGGCGTGCCGCGCGACAGGATCTGGTAGGTCGAGCGGATCGTCGACTTGCACTTGCCGCGCCAGGAGACGAATTCCTGTGCCAGCGAGTCTTCCATCGTCACCGGGGTGTTGTTCAGGCTGAAGAAGCCCGGCAGTGCGTTGGCGTAGATGGTGGCGAAATCCGGCGAGGCCACCCAGGACAGAAAGGTCTTGGCCGCATCGGCGTTTTTCGACGCGGCATTGAGGCCCATGCCGATATCGGTGTGGTCGGAGATGTAGCAGGTGTCGCCGGCCTTCTGCACCGGCGGCGGGAACGCGCCCATCTTGAACTGCGCCTGCGTGTTGAACAGGCCGATTTCCCACGAGCCGGCCGGGTAGATGGCGGCGCGGCCGAGCGTGAACAGGTTCTGGCTGTCCGGATAGGTCTGCGCCTCGAAGCCGTCGCCGAGATAGTCCTTCCACTTGGCCAGTTCCTTGAAGGGCTCGACCCACTGCGGGTCGGTCAGCTTCTGCTCGCCCTTGATCAGCGCCAGGCGGCCTTCCTCGCCCTTCCAGTAGTTCGGGCCGATGTTCTGGTACCCCATGGTCGCGGCTTCCCAGAGATCCTTGGTGCCCATCGCCATCGGAATGTAGGTGCCGTCGGCCTTGATCTTGTCGAGCGCGGCGTAGAACTCCTCATTGGTCGTCGGCACCTTGATGCCGAGCTTGTCGAAGGCGTCCTTGTTGTAGATGAAGCCGTGGATGACCGAGGCCATCGGCACGCAGAAGCTCGACTTGCCGTCGTCGGTCTGCCAGGCGGCCTTGGCGACGTCGGAGAAGTTCTCCATGCCGGGCAGCGTCGAGATATCGGCCAGGTTGCCCTTCTTGAAGAGCTCCAGCGATTTGTCGAACGGGCGGCAGGTGATCAGGTCGCCGGCAGAGCCGGCGGCGAGCTTGGCGCCGAGGGCCGCGTCATATTCGGTCGGCGCCGATGGCGCGAACACCACCTTGATGCCCGGGTTCTTGGCCTCGAAGGCCGGGATCAACTTGTCCTTCCAGATGGCAAGGTCGTCGCCGCGCCAGCTTTCGATGTTGAGCGTTACGTCGGCATAAGCCACCCCGGCGGAGCCGAGAATGCTGGTGCCGAGAAGAAGTGCCGTCAGTAGCTTCGTTGTCATGCTCAGTCTCCCTGTTGACCTTTTTCAGGTTCGGTTTTGATGAGAACAGAGGCATTGCGCCCCTTGCTCCCCTCGATCGCGGAAAGCGCCGGCCGCAGCTTGTGGCCGGTCCCTTCCAGTATCTTCTCGGCCGCATCGGCGCTGGCGGCGCCGGCGGCGAGCAGAATGGCGGTCTTGACGACGCCGCCGCTCTTTTCGAGCAGGCGCGCCGCCTCGTCCTTGTCGCGCCCGCTGATGGCGGCGACGATGCGTGCGGCGCGATCGCGCAGCTTGATGTTGTCGGCCATGAGGTTGACCATGTAGCCATCATGCACATGGCCGAGATGGATGGCGGCGAGCGTCGACAGCATGTTGAGCGCAATCTTCTGGGCGGTGCCGGCGCCCATGCGCGTCGAGCCGGCTATCAGTTCCGGCGGCGTTTCGAGCAGGATGGCGATGTTGGCCAGCCGCAGCAGCGGCGCATCCCTGTTGTTGGCGATGGCGATGGTCGCCGCACCTCGGCGCCCGGCTTCCCCGATCGCCCGCACCGCATAGGGCGTCGAGCCGCTGGCCGAGACGGCGATCAGGCAGTCGCCCTTGCC
Organism: Mesorhizobium sp. M0060; assembly: GCF_040323155.1. NCBI lineage: Bacteria > Pseudomonadati > Pseudomonadota > Alphaproteobacteria > Hyphomicrobiales > Phyllobacteriaceae > Mesorhizobium > Mesorhizobium sp. M0060. The sequence continues at coordinate 62,697 of NZ_JAMYUP010000023.1, read as the reverse complement.
GATGCCGGCGGCGACGACCGCAGCCGAGGCTTCGTCGGTATCGTCCTCCGGCCCGCCGGCCAGTGTGTTGAAGGCGTCATCGCCGCCGGCGATCAGGATGGCGATGCGCTCGCGCTGGATGCCGAAAGTGCCCGGCAGCTCCAGCGCATCGGCCAACGCCATCAGGCCTGAACTGCCTGCCGCCGCATAAGCGAGTTTGCCGCCGCTTTTCAGCCGGTCGGCGATGATTTCGGCTGCGGCGGCAATGGCGGCAATGGCGCCGTGCACGGCCTTGGCGGCCTCGATCTGCGCATTGGCCAAAGAGGAAAGGATAGCCTCCGGGGCCTGGATATCCAGGCCCTCGGCATTCTGGTGAAGCGCTTCGGTGCGCGTTTCGGCCATCCGCTTTCCTCCAATCCAGAAAACAATACCAAAAAAATACCACTTGTCCACACGCATTAATGAAATCCTTGCGCGGGGCAGGCCTTCGGACAAAATCGGCTGATTTTCCAACAAATTACGCCTTAACATTTTTGAAATGGAAATTAATCCTTGGCTATTGGTATTTTATTGGTATTATCCGCCCGGAGGAGAAATCGCGTGAAATTCGTGCTCGGAATCGATGGCGGCGGCACCAGCTGCAGGGCGGCCCTTGCAACGGCCGACGGCACCGTCCTCGGCCGTGCCAAAAGCGGCGCCGCCAACATCCGCACCGATCTCACCGGCGCCAGGACGAACATCGTCGACGCAGCGCAGCAGGCCTTTGTCGCCGCAGGCAAGGATCCCGCACTAATCCCGCAAACTCCGGCCATTCTCGGCCTAGCCGGCGCCAATGTCGGCACCTACAGGCAGCAGCTCGAAGCGATCCTGCCGTTCCGCATCAGCCGCGTCGAGACCGATGCCGAGATCGCGCTGGAAGGCGCGGTCGGCTCCGGTGACGGCGCCATGGCCATCCTCGGCACCGGCACCGCCTACATGGCGCGCAAAAACGGCAGATCGCGCGCCATCGGCGGCTGGGGTTTCCAGGTCGGCGACCAGGGCAGCGGCGCCCGCATCGGCCGTGACCTGCTCGAACAGACGCTGCTCGCCTATGACGGCATCCGCGAAGGCTCGCCGCTGACAGAGGCCATGCTCGCCATCTTCCGCAACAATCCCGAGGATGTGGTCGAATTCACCACCAATGCCAAGCCCGGCGACTTCGGCGGCTTCGCGCCCAAGGTGTTCGAACATGCCGAAAGGGGCGATGTCGTCGCCATCTGGATCCTCGACAAGGCTGTCGCCGATGTCGAGGCAGCGCTTGGCGTGCTCGACCTCGGTGGCGACGATCCGCTCTGCCTGCTCGGCGGGCTGGCGCCGCTCTATGCGCCGCGCCTGTCGGCGCGCTACCGGGCGTTGCTGAAGCCGCCGCTCGACGATGCGCTGGGCGGCGCGGTGCAGATGGCGGTTCGGATTTTCGCGGACACGGCGGAGGCAGCGCGATGAGCGACGCCGCCGACCAGATTTTCACGGCGCTGAAACAGTCGTCGCAAAGCGGCGCGCCGCTCTATCTGCAGCTGAGGAAGAGCATCGAGGACGCCGTCAAACGCGGGCTGATCGGACCGGGCGATGCGCTGCCTTCCGAGCGCGACATCGCCAGCAAGGCTGACATTTCGCGCGTCACCGTGCGCAAGGCGGTACAGGACCTGGTCAAGGGCGGCATCCTCGTCCAGCGCCATGGTTCCGGTACCTTCGTTGCGCCGCGCATGGAGCGCGTCGAGCAGTCGCTGTCGATGCTGACCTCGTTTACCGAGGACATGGCGCGGCGCGGCATGGCGGTGCGTTCGGCCTGGCTCGACCGCGGCCTCTATCCGCCGTCGCCCGACGAGATGATGGTGCTTGGCCTGGCGTCGAACGAATTGGTGGCTCGTGTGGCGCGCCTGCGCATCGCCAACGACACGCCGCTGGCGATCGAGCGCGCCTCACTATCGACAAGCGTGCTGCCCGATCCGGCGGCGATCGGTTCATCGCTCTACGCGGCGCTGGACAAGACCGGCAACAGGCCGGTGCGGGCGGTGCAGCGGATTTCCGCCACCAATCTTGGCGATAGCGACGCGCATCTGCTGGAAGTGCCGCCGGGCATTGCCGGCCTGCACATCGAGCGTATCTCCTATCTGGCGAGCGGTAAGGTGATCGAGTTCACCCGCTCCATCTACAGGGGCGACGCCTATGATTTCGTCGCCGAACTCCGGCTGAGCGGGCCGGGCGAAGAGGGCCGGCCATGAGCGCAACAACGACCCATATGCGGCGCGAGATCGAGGAGATCCCGGAGGCCACCGCACGCCTGCTCGATGGCTCGGCAGCGATGCTGACCGAGGCCGGGCGCGGCATTCGCGAGCGAGACCCGAATTTCGTCGTCACCGTGGCGCGCGGTTCGTCGGACCATGCCGCGACCTTCATGAAATATGCCGTGGAGCTGACCGCCGGCCTGGCGGTTGCATCGGTCGGCCCGTCGATCGCCTCGATCTACCGCGCGAAATTGAAACTGGGCGGCTCGGCCTGCCTGGCGATCTCGCAATCCGGCAAGAGCCCGGACATCGTTGCGATGGCGCAAGCGGCGAGAGCCGGCGGTTCGCTGACCGTCGCCGTCACCAACACCGCCGATTCGCCGCTGGCACGCGCCTGCGACTACGCGATCGATATCCTGGCCGGACCGGAGCGCAGCGTCGCGGCGACGAAGACGTTCGTCAATTCGGCGGTCGCCGGGCTCGCCTTGATGGCGCATTGCACCGGCGATGACAAACTTCTGGCAGCACTCGCTCGCCTGCCGGAACATTTTCGCAAGGCGATCGCTTGCGACTGGATGGCGCTGGCCGGGGCGCTTGAGACGCCGAAATCGCTGTTCATCCTTGGCCGTGGCCCGTCGGCGGCGATCGCCAACGAGGCGGCACTGAAATTCAAGGAAACCTGCGCCATGCATGCCGAGGCCTATAGTGCGGCCGAGGTCATGCATGGCCCGCTGGCGCTGGTCGGTCCCGGCTTCCCGGTGCTGGCACTCGCCGCCCGCGATGCATCCGAACCGTCGGTGGCCGAAGCCGCGGACAGCCTGGCCGGCAAGGGCGCCGCCGTCTTTGTGACTTCGGACAAGGCAAAGAGGGCGCAGCCTCTGCCGCATGTCGCCACCGGCCATCCGCTGACCGATCCGCTGACGCTGATCGTGTCGTTCTACGGCTTCGTCGAGGCTTTTGCCCGCCATCGCGGCCTCGACCCGGACACGCCGCCCAATCTGCGCAAGGTGACGGAAACCCTATGAGCGACCGTTTTGCCCTGACCGGCGCCCGGATATTCGATGGCGACGACTGGCACGACAATGCGGCCCTTGTCGTACGCGCCGGCCTCGTCGAGGCCATCGTTCCCGCCGGCGCCGTTCCATCCGGTGTTGCGCGTATCGAGACCGGCGGCGGCATGCTGGTGCCGGGCTTCGTCGACCTGCAAGTCAATGGCGGCGGCGGCGTCATGCTCAACGACCATCCGGATGTCGCCTCCATCCAGACCATCTGCCGGGCACACGCGCCCTTCGGCACGACGGCACTGTTGCCGACGCTGATCACCGACACGTCCGAGATCACCGCCGCGGCGGTTGCCGCCGGAGCAGAGGCCGCACGGCAAAAGGTGCCGGGTTTCCTGGGCCTGCATCTCGAAGGCCCGCATCTGTCGATCGCCCGTAAGGGCGCACATGACCCGGCCCTGATCCGGCCAATGACCGATGCCGACCAGGCGATGCTGATCGCCGCGCGGAAAAACCTGCCGGTGCTGCTGACGACAGTGGCGCCCGAATCCGTCGAGCGCGACCAGGTGTCGGCGCTCAGCAAGGCCGGCATCATCGTCAGCATCGGCCATTCGGATACCGGCTATGCCATGGCCCGCGCCTTCGCCGAGGCCGGCGCCACGGTGGTCACACATCTGTTCAATGCGATGAGCCAGATCGGCAATCGCGAGCCGGGGCTGGCGGGCGCGGCAATCGATACCGGCACATTCTATGCCGGCATCATCGCCGACGGTATCCATGTCGATCCGGCCACCATGGCCATCGCCTTGCGCGCCAAGCCGGGGCCGGGCAAGATCCTGCTCGTCACCGACGCCATGGCGACGATCGGCACCGACATGATCTCGTTCACGCTGAACGGCCGCACCATCCACCGCAAGGATGGCAGGCTGACACTTGCCGACGGCACGCTGGCTGGCGCGGATCTCGACATGATTTCCGCGGTGCGCTTCGTGCACCGTGTCGTCGGCCTCGACCTCGACGAAGCCTTGCGCATGGCCTCGCTCTATCCGGCGCAGGCGATCGGCCAGTCGCATCGGCTCGGGCGCTTCGCCAAGGGCACCGCCGCCGACATCGTTTCGCTGTCGGACGATCTGGACGTGAAAAACGTCTGGATCGACGGCGCCAAGGTTTTTACAGCCAACGCTATCCCTCAGGCTTAGCCGGCTTTGGACGTATAGAGGGCCTTGTAAGCGTCGCGCAGCAGGTTCTTCTGCACCTTGCCCATGGTGTTGCGCGGCAGTTCGTCGACGAAGATCACCCGTTTCGGATGTTTGTACTTGGCGAGGCGTCCGGCGATGGCCTCGACGATCTCGGCGGCGCTGATGGTCGAGCCCGGCGTCCGCACCACGACCGCCGTGACACCCTCGCCGAAATCCGGATAGGCAACGCCGATGACAGCGCTTTCGGCGACACCGGCAAGAGCGTCGATCTCGCTCTCCACCTCCTTCGGATAGATGTTGTAGCCGCCGGAAATGATCAGGTCCTTGCCACGGCCGACGATGTGGACATAGCCGTCGGCATCGATTAGGCCGAGATCGCCGGTGATGAAGAAACCGTCGTCACGGAATTCCGCTCTGGTCTTTTCCGGCATGCACCAGTAGCCGGAAAAGACATTCGGGCCCTTGACCTCGATCATACCGATCTCGCCCTGGGCAAGTGTTTCACCACCGTCGGGATCGGTGATGCGCAGGCAGACGCCGGGCAAGGGAAAGCCGACCGTGCCGGCACGCCGCTCGCCCTCATAGGGGTTCGACGTGTTCATGTTGGTCTCGGTCATGCCGTAGCGCTCGAGGATGGCGTGGCCGGTGCGCTCGCGCCAAGCCTTGTGCGTCTCGGCCAAAAGCGGCGCAGAGCCGGAAACGAACAGGCGGATGTTTTTCGCCGCTTGCCGGTTCAGGCCGTCCTGCTGCAGCAGGCGGACGTAGAAGGTCGGCACGCCCATCAGCGCGGTGGCGCGCGGCAGCAGCGAGACGATGCGGGCCGGGTCGAATCTGGTTTCGAACAGCATCGATGCACCGGCCATCAGGACGACATTGGTGGCGACGAAAAGGCCATGCGTGTGGAAAACCGGCAGCGCATGGATCAGCACGTCCGCGGCAGTGAAGTGCCAGAGGTCGACGAGCACCCGTGCATTCGAGGCGAGGTTTTCGTGGCTGAGCATGGCGCCTTTCGAACGGCCGGTGGTGCCGGACGTGTAGAGGATCGCAGCAAGGTCATCCGGTCCGCGCGCCGCATCGTGGAAGTCCACCGCCTCCTCAGAGGCGCGATCGGTCAACGACCCCTCGCCCTTGCTGCCGAGTGTCGCGACCGCGGCGCCCGAGGCCTGCGCCAAAGAGCCGATCTCGCCCGCTCGCGCCGGGTCGCAGACGACCAGGCGCGGCTCGGCATCGCGGAAGAAATAGTCGAGCTCGGTCAGCGTGTAGGCGGTATTGAGCGGAAGGAAGATCGCGCCGGCACGCAGACAGGCGAGATAGAGGAAAATGGCCTCGGGGCTCTTCTCGACGTGAACGGCGACGCGGTCGCCGGCTTCGACGCCCAGCTGTGACAGCGCATGCGCCAGTTGTGCGGAGCGTGCCAGCACATCGCCATAGCTGACCGAGCGGCCGTCCTCCGTCTCCATAAAAAGGCGTTCTGGCGCGGGCATCCGGGCACGGAAAGCATCGAACAGATGGTTGCTCATAAGTCCCCCCGAGCGGCTGTCTCCGGCCGGACGGCGGCGGTCAGCCGGCCGCCTTGTCCGCCGCTCCCCTGATTGCCTCGATGTTTGCCCGGTAGGCTTCGACGCTGCCGCCCTTGAAGATGGCGGCACCGGCGACCAGCACGCTGGCGCCGGCCGCGGTGACCAAGGGCGCAGTTTCGGGCGAGATGCCGCCGTCGATCTCGATCCGGATCGGCCTGTCACCGATCAGCGCCTGCACCCGCCTCACCTTGTCGACGATCGCGGGAATGAAGGCCTGGCCGCCGAAGCCCGGATTGACGGTCATGATCAGGATCAGGTCGAGCCGGTCGAGCACATATTCGATCATCGTTTCCGGCGTCGCCGGGTTGAGCGAAACGCCGGCCTTCTTGCCGAGGCTCCTGATCGTCTGCAGCGAGCGGTCGAGATGCGGCCCGGCTTCGGCGTGCACCGTGATGCCGTCGCAGCCGGCTTCGGCGAAGGCCTCCAGATAGGGATCGGCCGGTGCGATCATCAGATGGCAGTCGAAAAACGCCTTGGTGCGTTTGCGGATCGCCTTGATTACCGGCGGGCCGAAGGTGATGTTGGGGACGAAATGCCCGTCCATGACGTCGAGATGGATCCAGTCGGCGCCAGCCGCGACCACCGCCTCGACCTCGTCGCCGAGCTTCGAGAAATCCGACGCCAGCACCGATGGCGCGATCAGGGTTTTTTTGCTCATGATGCGGCCTTCCCGAACGCCCCGGTTTACGGACCCTGTGTCTGTATCGACTGCCTAGACCATGAGTCCGGAAAGTGGAAGCCGGTTTGTCCTCCCGTCGACGCAACGGCTTCAGGTTTGCGCTGCCTTCTCATCTGCCGCTGAAGAAAAAACCCCGCCGGATCGCTCCGGCGGGGTGTTGGGTGACGAGCACGGTCACTGTTTGAAGTTCCGCGCCCCGTATCCTATTGCTCCGGCTGCGGCTTGCGCCGTGGAACGACTTGCTGAAGAACATTCGGATTCAGCAGCAGGTTCGGCTCAAGCGTCGATTTCCGGCGGATCGGGACGCAGTCCGGATATCGTCCGACCGTCCCGACCGGGCAGCGCCGCTTGATGATCGGCTGGCACTGGCCGTTGATCGGCCGCGCGCCCGGTGCGCATTCCAGCCGTGGTTTGCGGCAGGCGCCGTCGCGCAGCTCGGTCCCACGCGGGCAGACACAGGCGCCGCGCTTGTTGTGGATCTGGCCAGGTATCGGGCACTCCACCACAACTGGCTTCTTGCGCCGGCAGGCATTGCCTTGCACTTCCGCACCTTTCGGGCAGACACAATCGCCATCGGCGTTGTGGATCTGACCGCGGATCGCGCACTGCTCGGGCTTTGGCTGAATTGGCCGGCAGACATTGCCCCTGACTTCCGTGCCCCTCGGGCAGACGCAATCGCCGTCGGCGTTGTGTATCTGACCCCGAATGGTGCACTGCTCGGGTTTCGGCTGGATTGGCCGACAGGCATCACCCCTGACTTCCGTGCCCCTCGGGCAGACGCAATCGCCTCCGGCGTCGTGGATCTGACCGCGGATCGCGCACTGCTCTGGCTTCGGCCGAATTGGCCGGCAGGCATTGCCCCTGACTTCCGTGCCCCTCGGGCAGACGCAATCGCCTCCGGCGTCGTGGGTCTGACCGCGGATGCTGCACTGCTCGGGCTTTGGCTGGATTGGCCGACAGGCATTGCCCCTGACTTCCGTGTCCCTCGGGCAGACGCAATCGCCAGCAGCGTTGTGGATCTGGCCACGAATGGTGCACTGCTCGGGTTTCGGCTTGTTCCCAACGCAAGCGCCGTTCTCCAGCTCGGTTCCGCGCGGGCAGACGCAGCGTCCGTCCTCGGTACGGATCTGGCCCTTGAGCAGGACACAAGGCTTCGGCTTCGGCACGATGACCGTACCGCCGCCCGACGAGCACTGGCCGTTGCGGAAGGTCGTGCCTGGCGGGCAGACGCAGTTGCCAGCGTCGTTCATGACGAAGCCTTGCGAACACTCCTTCTTCACCTCATGCATGATGATGAAGGGATGGCAGGCATAGGCCTTGCCGCGATCGCCCTGCACGTTGGCCGCACCGCGGGACAACACGTCGCCACCGCCTTGCACCGGCGTGTTCGGAGACAGCACGCCGACGCAGTTCTGGCCGTTGACAGTGCCTTGCAGACTGGCCAGACGGCCATCGTCGGGAATGATCACGGTCACATTGTGCACGTGGCTTTCCCCGGCGCCGAGCGTCAGTTGGGCAATGCAGGACAGAGGCAAGGTTGCCGGCTCCGGCGAGCAGCCGAAGGGCGGATCGATCGAGGCGATCGCAACGCCCTCCAGCCGGCCGAGGCCTTCGACGCCGATCGCATCGCCGATGCGAACCGGACCGGAGAAGGCGCTCGCGCCATCGTTCGTGATGGTGATCTCGAACGAGCAGGGCTGGCCGAGCTTGCACTCGGCGTCGCCGGTCTTCTCGACGCGAATGGTCGAGGCGCCGCCGCCCTTGGCGCAGGCCTGGCCGATCGGATAGACGATATCGTCTCCCGGAGCCGGGCCGTAGGAGCCGCGTGCGCAGTTCTCGAATTCGGCGTTCGCGGCAACCGTCACGTCGAAATGGCGGCTGGTTCCGGGCGTCATCACGGCGCCGGGAATCTGGCACGACAGGGTATTGGCCGGAACCGGTCCGCAAGCCCATTCCGCACCGTCTGGGGTGACGGTCTGGATCTGGACCGGCGCTCCGCCGGCCACCAGCGTCGCGGCGTCATTGACCCGCACCGGACCGGTCGGGGCAGTGGTGCCGAGGCTGATAACGGTAATGCGGCAGGAAACGACCGCAGCACCGGCCAGCGAGCCATTGCACACCTTGGTGATGCGCAGGGCCGGCTGGCCGCCATTCGGATGACGGAGGCGTTTCTTGGCGCAGGCCCTGTTGTTGACGATGTCGTTCTCACCGGGAATAGCCTTCACCTCGGCGCAGTTCTCGACGCTATCCGGCCGGTAGTTGGCCGGCATCACCGCCCTGACGAAGATCGGCGTCGAGGCGCCCGGCATAAGCGCGATGCCGGCATTGTCGCAGCGGAACTGGCCGGGGCCGTTCGGCCCGCATGTCCATGGCGGCGTCGGGCCGAAGGTCGAGGATGGCGGTGCGCCGCCCGGATAGGTGTCGATGACCGTCAGCGGCCCATTATAGGGGACACTGCCATTGTTGATGATGTCGATCACGAAGGTGCAGACACCATCGGCCGAACAGAATTCGGTGCGGGCGCGCTTCTTCAGGATCAGGTCGACCTTCTTCTCCACCGGCGGCCGGCAGTCGCGGTCACGATCGCCACGCCGGCAGATCGGGATCGAAGCACAGCCGCGGTCGTTTTGCTGGCTGCCGAAAAGCGGCTTGCCGCTGGCCCCGTAATTATAGGTGGCGCAGTTGCGCAAGACGCCGCCTTGCCAGCCTGCGGCCGGCTTGAAGCCGAGCTTGAGGTCGACGGAAGCACCCGGATTGAGCGTAGTCACCGGATGGGTGCAAATCATCGGGGTGATTGCCGGCGCGCAGACCCATGGCGGGTTCGGCCCTGAATCGAGGGCAGAGCCGGCCGGCAGCGTCACTTCGTCGAGCACGATCTTGCCGTGATAGGGTGCATCGCCGACATTGGTGACCCTGATGGTGAAGTCGCAGCCGCCGCCCATCGTGCAACGTTGCACGTCGGCGCGCTTTTCAACCTTCAGATCCGGTTCCTTGTCCTTCGGCGGGCACCTCTGGTCACGCGGGATGACGATGTCGATGGTCTGCGTGCAGCACAGGCCCCAGCCCTCCTTCGGGCCGGCATAGGTTTCGATGCCGGTGACGATGATGTGGATGACGTCGCCAGGTGATGCACCAACGATCTTCCAATTGAGCACACCGCCGCCCGCCGGCACCAGCTGCGTGTCGGGGATGATGGTGATGCCGGGTGTCGTCGTCGAAAGCTGCACCCATTTGCCACCCATCTCAGGGCCGACCGGCATGTGGTAGATGAAGGCGCCGCCGCCGGGGACGCAATCGACCGTGCCTCGCTCCACCTTGAAGCATTCCCGATCGCCGGGAGGTGGAGGCGGCGGGTTGCACTTGGTGACGTCGATCTTGATCGAGGTCTTTGCACCCGTGAGATAGTTGCCGTCGTCCGGCTTGCCCGGGTCCTGCGACGGGATTTCGACGCCGGCGCCGCGTTCGCGGCTCACCTTGATCACGCCCTGATTGTCGACGATCGCCGGCGACGGAAACGCCGTATGGTCGATCTTGGCGGTGATCTGGAAGGTGATGACGCGCTCGTTCGGAGCGCCGATGCCGTCGAGATCGCCGGCGGAAATCCGGAAATCGGAAACCGTCGCCGTATCGTTGGGATCAGCCGAACTGCTGATCGCAGCGCCGGGCAGCGGTCCGCCGGACTCATCGGTGCCGTCGCCGGTCACATGCACGCCGACGATCCGCAGGCCATGCGGGAGCTGGTCCCTGAAATCGAGCCTGACCTTTTTCAGCGCTTCCGCGAGGTTCGGGCTGGCAAGACCCTGCGGATTGCCGCGCAAGCCGAAGCTCAGCGAGTATACGACATAGTCGCAGCCTCTCTGGGTGCCTTTCTTGGTGAAGAAGGGCACGATCCGGCCCGGCTCCGGATTGACGATGCGAGGATTGTCGAAATCGAGCTTGGGATCCGGAATGACCGTGTGGATGCCCGCATCGGCAGGCTTGGTCTTGGCCGGAGCAAGGTCTTCGGCGAAGCCTTGCAGCGGGCCTAGCATGGCGACCGCGATACCGGCCGCCATCAGCCAGCGCGCGCCGCGCCTGGCGAGTGACAGGGGTTTCATGATGGTCTCCATGACGATTGGTTGATTGCCGGTTGACTCACTGCTCGGGGCGAGCGGGAAAAGTGCAAGATTGCTCATCTTCCCCTCCTCACGGCTCGCAGCTGACGGCTGGGGTTCTGAGCGGCAAGGTCATCTTGCAGCAAGGGTAGTAGCCACCCTTGTCGCGGTCGGACTGCTTGTAGAAGCAGAGCCCGACATCGACCCTTTCGCCAGGATAATGGCCGGTGATGCCGATCGTGTATGGCGCGCCGGGAGCATGCGACAGGGGTGATGTCACGCCGACGCCAGGCGTCCTGGACAGAGCCTTGATCGAATCGCCGCCAAAGCCGGCATGGTCATGGAGATAGAGATCGGCTTCGAGGCCCGAGGGCGTGCAGAAATACTCGACGTCCTCGACATCGATACAGGGAGGCAAGTTCCCGGGGGGCGGGAAGTCCGGTGGATAGAAAGGTGGCAGATAGTCGCCCGGCACCTGCTCGTAATAGCCGGCGCGACCTTCGCAGGGGCGCCAGACCTCGACGTCGCCGACATGGCCTTCGACTTCCGGGTCTTCGAAATAATTGTCGAAATCGACGAACCACGAGCCGAAAGGCGGCACGTTGGCCGGCTTGACCAGCGCCGTCGGCGTGACCTGCACGCCGTGCACGGCAAGCGGCCCGCCGGCTGCGAGCTGTTCGGCGAACTCCGGGTTGTCGCGCAATTTGTCGCCGGTATCGACCAGCGTGTCGGTGCAGACACCGGTGTCGAGATTGCCTTGGGCATCGTAGCCATATTGCAGGTCGAGGCCGCCGGCCGACTGCCGGTTGTCTAGCGGGAAGCCGACCGCATATTCCTGCGGCACTTCCACCCAGACCGATTCAGTCGCCGGATCGTCCGGGTTTTCGCGCCAGTAGCGGATGACCTCACCCTTGCCGGAATCGGCGAACTGGCTGTAGTCGTAGCGGTTCTCCACCGGGCCGCGCTGGGCCAGATACATGAAGCCCTTGTTGTCAAAGGCGATGTCGGTGACCGCGTAATCCTTGTCGGCCTTGACTGTCAGTTCCCAGCGCGGGTCGCCGGCGAAGCTGCCGTCGCCGGCAATGCCCACCGACCAGATTTCCGCCTTTTCGCCGACCGAATAATAGAGCCGGCCGCCACGATAGGCGACCGACCAGACGCGGCGCTCGTCCTGCGTATAGCCCCAGCTGTCGGGGTCCTCGCTGTCGAAGGCAGCACCATGGATGTCCATCACAGAGCCGTCGTCGGCAAGGGCGGCAAGCCCGTGCGCCGGGCGTCCGGCAACGCCGTGATCGAATGTATCGACCAACGCGCCATTGGCGTCGATGCGGTGGATGAGGCCGGTGTCGAGATCGCTGGCGAAGAACTGGCGGTGGATATTGTCGAAAGTGACGTCGCCGATGCCGGGACCGCTATCGGCGTCGATATCGGCGAATTTCGAGACGGCGCCGGTGATGCCGTCGATCTTCCAGATCGTTCCGGGGCCGCCGCCGTTTTCGGTGCCGAACTGGCCGTCCATGAAGACCGCGTCAGCCATGCCGCGGCGTTGCCGCTCCGGCCGGCCGTCGCCGTCGCCGTCTGGCGTGACGATGCGGATGCCGTGCAGCGACGTGGCGCCGGCATAGAGGTTTGGAATGGCGGAGGGAACGCCGTCGCGCACGCCGTCGTCATAGGCGATGCCGAACACCTGGCCGATTTGCTCGGCCGTGACCTCGAAGGGTGGCGGGGTGAAGACCAATTGGCCCGAGGCCGGCCCATCCAGCCTTGAAACGTCGAAAACGCGCAAGGTTGCGCGCGCCGTGTCGATGAAGGTTTCGTCGACCGGATCGACGCCCGGCGGCAGCCCGTCCTCGAAATTGGGGATGATGGTGCCGGAAAACCCGGTCACTGCCATCGAGCCCGGATAGATGATCTGGGTTTCCTGCGCCTGGGCCGAGCCGCCAAGCCAGAGGCTGGCCCAAAGCCCGGCGATAAGCGCCAAGGGCAATAATGCGCTGGTTGCCTGGATGACACGGCGCAGACGGCCGGCATAAGAGCGCGCGAACGCGCCGTGGTCGCACGACATGGATCTCCCCCCGCAGGTCATGGGAGAAACATCCGGTCTCGGCGCGCAAATCAGGGCAAGGCGCGGCGTTCCGGCACGTTCATCCCTGATCGAATTGTCTGCTTTCCTCAACGTCATGCTACGCCTGCGTCTGCGCGGGGTCAATGGAACCGGCGGAAAGCCCAGCGCATCGACCCGGTCCCGAAGGCGATGGTCGCGCTGAGCTCCTGCTGTTCCCGGAGACCATGGAGCCTCTGGGTTTGTGGTCATTGGGCTTTCCTTTCCGGGCCGCACCACGCGGCACCTGAGCGTCAGTCGCAGGCTGAGGCGGAAAGGTTCATTGGTCGGGCTGAACCGGCTGGATTCGAGATATCGTGGCCGAGGAACACGGGGCCTGCCGGTCCCGAATCCGATCAACCGCGATGAATGGTGAACGCCTTGCGCAGAATGCTTGCGCGTCACGCAGCCTGTTCTTATATACGCGCCAAGCCGTCCAGCGCCGAATGCCGGTTGCCGGAGCGGAATTTCTTGTGAACAGGGGCTTTCGTCGGAACGCCTGTACGGGTCCTGAGAGCCTGCTTAGCGGAGAGATTAGAAAAATGGCAAAAGTAATCGGTATCGATCTGGGAACAACCAACTCCTGTGTCGCCATCATGGACGGCAAGGAATCCAAGGTCATCGAGAATGCGGAAGGCGCGCGCACGACCCCCTCCATCGTCGCCATCAACAGCGACGGCGAGCGCCTCGTCGGCCAGCCGGCCAAGCGCCAGGCGGTCACCAATCCTGAAAACACCATCTTCGCGGTCAAGCGCCTGATCGGCCGCCGCTATGACGATCCGGTGACGGAGAAGGACAAGAAGCTTGTCCCCTACAAGATCGTCAAGGGCGACAATGGCGATGCCTGGGTCGAGGCCGGCGGCAAAAACCAGTCGCCCAGCCAGATCTCGGCGATGATCCTGCAGAAGATGAAGGAAACGGCGGAAGCCTATCTCGGCGAAAAGGTCGAGAAGGCGGTCATCACCGTTCCTGCCTATTTCAACGACGCCCAGCGCCAGGCCACCAAGGATGCAGGCAAGATCGCCGGCCTGGAAGTGCTGCGCATCATCAACGAGCCGACGGCGGCCGCACTTGCCTATGGCCTGGACAAGAAGGAGGGCAAGACGATTGCCGTCTATGACCTTGGCGGCGGCACGTTCGACATCTCGGTGCTCGAAATCGGCGACGGCGTGTTCGAGGTGAAGTCGACCAATGGCGACACCTTCCTCGGCGGCGAGGATTTCGACATGCGTCTGGTCGAATATCTGGCGGCCGAGTTCAAGAAAGAACAGGGCATCGACCTGCGGAACGACAAACTCGCCCTGCAGCGCCTCAAGGAGGCGGCTGAAAAGGCCAAGATCGAGCTGTCGTCCACCACGCAGACCGAGATCAACCTGCCTTTCATCACCGCCGATGCCAGCGGCCCCAAGCACCTGACGCTGAAGCTGACGCGGGCGAAGTTCGAGAGCCTGGTCGAAGATCTCGTCCAGCGTACCATCGAGCCCTGCAAGGCGGCGCTCAAGGATGCCGGCCTCAAGGCCGCGGAGATCGACGAGGTGGTTCTGGTCGGCGGCATGACCCGTATGCCCAAGATCCAGGAGATCGTGAAGCAGTTCTTCGGCAAGGAACCGCACAAGGGCGTCAACCCGGATGAGGTCGTCGCACTTGGCGCCGCCATCCAGGCCGGCGTGCTGCAGGGCGACGTCAAGGACGTGCTGTTGCTCGACGTGACGCCGCTGTCGCTCGGCATCGAGACGCTGGGCGGCGTGTTCACGCGGCTAATCGAACGCAACACGACGATCCCGACCAAGAAGAGCCAGGTGTTCTCGACGGCCGAGGATTCGCAGTCGGCGGTGACCATCCGCGTCTTCCAGGGCGAGCGTGAAATGGCCGCCGACAACAAGGCGCTCGGCCAGTTCGACCTGGTCGGCATCCCGCCTGCCCCGCGCGGCGTGCCGCAGATCGAGGTCACCTTCGACATCGACGCCAACGGCATCGTCAACGTCTCGGCCAAGGACAAGGGCACCGGCAAGGAGCACCAGATCCGCATCCAGGCGTCTGGCGGCCTTTCGGATGCCGACATCGAGAAGATGGTCAAGGATGCCGAGGCCAATGCCGAAGTCGACAAGAAGCGGCGCGCGCTGGTCGAGGCCCGCAACCAGGCCGAGGCTCTGGTGCATTCCTCGGAGAAGTCGCTGAAGGACTATGGCGATAAGGTCTCGGAGACCGACCGCACGGCGATTGCCGATGCGATCGCGGCGCTGAAGACCGCTGCCGAAGGCGACGATGTGACCGAGATCGAGGCCAAGACGCAGACGCTCGCCGAAGTCTCGATGAAGCTCGGCCAGGCCATGTACGAGGCTTCGCAGAAGGAAGCCGCCGAGGCCGACGCCAAGGCGGATGCCGCCAAGGACAGCGATGTGGTCGATGCCGATTTCGAGGAAATCGACGAAGACGACGAGAAGAAGAAGTCGGCCTGAACCGCCTGACGGTACAGGTAAGGAAAAAGCCCGGCGCGCAGCCGGGCTTTTTTGCAACCCTTGCCGGAAAAACGCGGAGCCGGCCGAAAAAATGCGGACAAAGCCTCGTAGACACTGGCATCCCGGCTCCATCGCACCTAAATCGGAACAGCGTGCCGGCAAACGACGCGACGATGCTTCAAGACGTTGGAATGCTTCAAGACGTTGAATATCCGGACTGCGGGAAAATATGAAAGCTGATTTCTACGAAACGCTGGGCGTGCAAAAGGGCGCCGACGAGAAGGAGCTCAAGAGCGCTTTCCGCAAGCTCGCCATGCAGTTCCATCCCGATCGCAACCCAGGCGACCATGCCTGCGAGCACAAGTTCAAGGAAATCAACGAAGCCTACGAGACGCTGAAAGATCCGCAGAAGCGCGCCGCCTACGACCGCTTCGGCCACGCCGCCTTCGAGCACGGCGGCATGAATGGCGGGGCGCAAGGCTTTGGCGCCGGCGGTTTTGCCGACATTTTCGAGGACATTTTCGGCGATATGATGGGCGGGCGCCAGCGCCGCTCGTCCGGCGGCCGCGAACGCGGCGCCGACCTGCGCTACAATATGGAAATCACGCTGGAAGAGGCATTTTCCGGCAAGACCGCGCAGATCCGCGTGCCGGCCTCGATCTCCTGCTCGGAATGCTCGGGCAGCGGCGCCAAGCCCGGCACCCAGCCCGTCACCTGCTCGATGTGCAACGGCCACGGCAAGGTGCGCGCCACGCAAGGCTTCTTCTCGATCGAGCGCACCTGCCCGCAATGCCAGGGGCGCGGCCAGACCATCAAGGATCCATGCCCGAAATGTGCCGGCCAGGGCCGCGTCACCGAGGAGCGCTCGCTGTCGGTCAACATCCCCGCCGGGATCGAGGACGGCACCCGCATCCGGCTTGCCAATGAGGGCGAGGCCGGCTTGCGCGGCGGCCCGTCGGGCGATCTCTACATCTTCCTCGCGGTCAAGCCGCACGAGTTCTTCCAGCGAGACGGCGCCGATCTTTATTGCAAGGTGCCGATCTCGATGACGACGGCAGCGCTTGGCGGCTCGTTCGAGGTGACGACGCTGGACGGCACCCAGACGAAGGTGAAGGTGCCGGAAGGCACCCAGAACGGTCGCCAGTTCCGCCTCAAGGGCAAGGGCATGCCTGTGCTGCGCCAGCCCAATATCGGCGACCTCTACATCCAGACCGTGGTTGAGACGCCGCAGAGTCTTTCGCGCCGCCAGCGCGAATTGCTGGAGGAATTCGAGCAGCTTTCCTCAAAGGACAATTCGCCCCAGTCGAGCGGATTTTTCGCCCGCATGAAGGACTTTTTCGAAACGTTCGGCGAGCACTGACGCTGATCCCCGGAAAACGCTTCCCGAGCGTCATCAACACCTTATCCGGGGATTCGCCTTGTCTTGCACCTCGTAGCTGCTAAGTAGCATGCGAGGGAGCGTTGAGGAGGACTTTCGATGACACGTGGTCCCGGATTGCGAAAGACGCTGGCGGAAAAGTTCGACGACGAGCTGAAGTTCTTCAAGGGCTGGATCGACAAGCCGAAGGCGGTCGGTTCGATCGTCCCGACCAGTTCCATCACCGCGCGTAAGATGGCCTCGATCGTCGATCCGAAATCCGGCCTGCCGGTGCTCGAGGTCGGGCCCGGCACAGGCGTCATCACGCGCGCCATCCTCGCTCAGGGCATAAAGCCTGAAAATCTCTACGCGGTCGAATATTCCACTGATTTCGTGCGCCATCTGCGCCAGCTTTATCCAGGCGTCAACGTCATCGAGGGCGACGCCTTCAATCTCGATGCGACGCTTGGCGACAAGCGCGACTTGGTCTTCGATTCGGTGGTATCGGGCGTGCCGCTGCTCAACTTCCCGGTCGCCCAGCGCATCGCCTATGTCGAGAGCCTGCTCGACCGCATCCCGGCGGGCCGGCCGATCGTGCAGCTGACTTATGGACCGCTGTCGCCGATCCCGCCGGGCCGCGGCGACTATACGGTCGAGCATTTCCATTTCGTCATCCGCAACATTCCGCCGACGCAGCTTTGGATCTACCGGCGCGGCTGAACGCACGCCAGACGTCTGGATGCCGGCAAGCCGGTCATTGCGGCTGGTTGGCCAATCGGTCCAGGAATGCCGTTAGCCTTTCGAACGCCTGCTCTCCGGCCTTCCCGTCGAGATCGAACTGATATTCATGCGGCAGGGCCGGACTGTAGTCGTCCGGAAAGAGCAGCGTGTCGACCTCGACGCCCTGCGCCGTGAGCGCTTGCGCGATCAGACGGGACTGCGGCGCCAGCGGATCGGCATTGCCGACGGAGACGAATGCCGGCGGAAATTGCGGCGTCAGGTGCCTGTCGACGGAAAATTCGGCAACGCGCGGGTCATCGTTCAGCCGCTTCACACCGAGATACGACCACATGACGGTCCTGTTGAAGCCGGCAAACGGCCCTTCGGGCGAGATCATCGCTGGATCGTAGATGCCGCAGAACAGTGCAACGCCTTTCAGCTGCGCGCGCTCTATGGCCGGATCGACGCCCACCATGGCGGCATAGGCGGGATTGCTGATCGTGGCAGCCAGTTGAGCGACGATCTGCGAGCCGGCGGAATCGCCGGCAAGAAAAAGCCTGTTGCGGTCGATGTGGTAGCGGCCGGCATTGCCGGAAAGGAAGGCAAGCGCCTTGTTGGCCTGGAGGACCGGCGTCGGATAGCGGGCGCCAGGGGCGACGGAATAGCCGACCGAAACAGTGACGTAGCCACGCCCGGCCAGTATTTTCATGTATGCCGAGATGTCGGCCTTGTTTCCGGCAACGAAGCCGCCGCCATGCACCCAGACGACTGTCGGCAATGCCTTGGCCGAAGCCTCGACGGGAAAGAAGACGTCAAGGGCCTCGTCCGGGTCCTCGCCATAGCGCTCGTCGCGCAGTTCGCTGACATTGGCGTGCACGTGCTGTTCAAGCGCACGGTTCTTTGCCACCGCATCCTTATGGAAAGCGTAACGGATCAGAAGGACCGAAGGCCACGGGCTGAGTGCGAAGGCGGCGACAGCGACCGCGAGAGCGACAAGACCGTAGCCTACGTATTTCAATCCCACGAGGTCCACCCTATCCGCTGGCGCCGGCCGCCAAAGCGGCCAGTGCTAAATGCGTGCCGCAATCTCGGCTATTGATTCGTCCCACGCATCGCCTATAGCTGCCGCCACAGCAAGGGATTGCGATGCCGATCATCCCGAAAATTCTCGTCTTCGCCGGCTCGGTGCGCAACGGCGCCTATAGCGGCAGGACCGCCGACGTGGCGCAGAAGGAACTTGCCATGCAGGGCGCCGAGGTGACCCGCATCTCGCTCGCCGATTATCCGCTGCCGATCCTCGATCAGGATTTGGAAAAGGAAGAAGGCGTTCCCGAAAACGCCGTGAAGCTCGGCCGGATGATCGCCGCCCATGACGGGCTGCTGATCGCCACGCCTGAATATAACGGCTCCATTCCGCCGCTGCTCAAGAACACCATCGACTGGGTGAGCCAGTTGCGCAAGGATGGCGGCCGGACGTTCCGGCCGCTTGCCGGCAAGGTCGCCGGCCTCTGCTCGTCTTCCAACGGACCCTTCGCCGGGATACGCTGCATCAACCATCTGCGCGCCGTGCTGGTGCGCTGCCGGATGGAGGTGGTGACACCGGAGTGCTCGGTGCCGGAGGGTGGCAACGCCTTCGACGACGAGGGCAACTTCAGGGACGAGAGACTACGCCAATCGATGGAGCACTTATGCCGCACGCTGATCGAAACCTCGCGCATGCTGTCGACGCGGATCGAGGCATGATCCCGGACGCCGCGCATGCCGGTACAATGCAGGAAAGGCTGATCGTCGGCCTCGACCTGCCGACGCTGAAGGAAGCCGAGAATGCCGTGCGCGAACTCGACGGGATCGTCTCCTTCTACAAGATCGGTTACCAGCTCGCCTTTGCCGGCGGGCTCGACTTCGCCCGCGAGATGGCCAGCGGCGGCACCAAGATATTTCTCGACATGAAGCTGCTCGACATCGACAACACCGTGGCCAAGGGGGTCGAAAACATCGTCAGGATGGGCATGAGCATGCTGACCATCCACGCCTATCCGAAGACGATGAAGGCGGCGGTCGAGGCCGCGAGGGGCAGCGATCTTTGCCTGCTCGGGGTTACCGTGCTGACCTCGATGGACGAGCAGGACGTGATCGACGCCGGTTATGAATATGATCCGCATACGCTGGTGCTGAGGCGCTCCGAGCAGGCGCTGCATGCTGGCATGGGCGGCATCGTCTGCTCGGCCGAAGAAGCGGAGGCGGTGCGCCGCATCGTCGGCCCCGATTTGGCGGTCGTGACGCCGGGAATCCGGCCCGCGGGCAGCAACCGCGGCGACCAGAAACGCGTGGTGACGCCGGCGCAAGCAATCCGCAACGGCTCCAGCCACCTCGTGGTCGGCCGGCCGATCGTCGGCGCGGCCGACAGGCGGGCAGCAGCGGAAGCGATCCTTGACGAAATGCGCTCCGCGTAACATCCCCAGAACCATTTCGGAGAAAAAACATGCCCAAGGGATACTGGATCGCTCGCGTCGATGTGCGCGATGCGGAAGGCTACAAAGGCTATGTCGCCGCCGCCAAGCTGGCCTTCGACCGTTTCGACGCCAAGTTCCTGGCGCGCGGCGGCGCGCATGAAAAGGCCGAGGGGCCGGGCCGAGACCGCAACGTGATCATCGAGTTTCCGTCGCTTGCGGCGGCGCATGACTGCTACCACTCGCCCGAATACCAGCGCGCCGTCGCGATCCGCCAGAAGGTGGCTGATGGCGAAATCGTTTTGGTCGAGGGGATTTAGGCGAGAACGCGGTTCATCGCAGTTTCAGCCATCGCATCGGCGAGGCTCAGGCCCCACTGCGAACGGCAATAGTTACGGAAATCGAAGCATGGCAGGCCGGGGCAGACCTCGAACTCGATGAGATGGACGCTGTCGTCGGCCTCGACCCGGAAATCGATGGAAAACACATCGCGCAGGCCAAGCCCGACCATCAGGCTTTCGGCGATGCTGCGGATTCTTGCATCAGCCCGAGGCTGGCTACCCGTGACCGGCAGCAGCACCGGCTCTGTGTATGTTCCCGCCGCTTTCACCACTGCGCCGGTATCGCCGTAAAGCGCCAGGCTGTCCTGCATGGTCTGGAAATCGCCGCCCGAATCGACAAAGGCGATACCCAGCGCCTCGACGCCGGCATCCGGCTTCAGCCCGAGAAAGCTGGCACGCACGTTGCGGCCGGCGACATAGGGCTGGACGATGACATCATCTCGATAGGCGGCGAATACGCGCCGGCTAAGCTCCAGCGCATGGCCGAGATCGTGGGAGCGCGAATCCGGCCAGATACCGATCTTGGCGCCGAGCCGGTTCGGCTTGACGAACCAGCCGGCGGGCGAGGCTGGTGGCGCGACCAGCCAGGCGCCGTCACGGGCAAGGCCCGCCTGAGGCATCGGCAAGCCGAGCGCGCCGAGCACGGCGCCGGAACGGAACTTGTCCTGGCAGAGCGCGAACAACGCATCGTCGGCGCCGATCGTGTTCAGGCCGTTCAGCCGTGCCAGAGCCGGTGCGGCAGCGCCGCGGAAATAAGCGATGCCGTCGGTCTGCGTCCAGACAAGCGTGGTCTTCGGGTCTTCGCCGGCGAGAACGCTTGCGGCGTCGTCGAGCGTCACCGGTGCGAACGACAGGCCGCGCTTTTGGCAAGCGGCGGCAAGTGCGTCGAATTCAGCAGCGATGTCGGTCGATTGCGCCAGATAGGAGGCGATCTCGGCGGCACGCTCTGGCACGTGGTTATCGGCGACCAGCCGATCGAAGCAGGCCTTTTCCGGCTCGTAGATGAGGATCAGCTTCGGCTTGCGGCTTGACATGATTGAACGATTTCCCGGCAGCACGATTGCCTAGCATCGCACGGCGAATGCATTCGGCTTTCGCGGGACCGACGTCGGCCGGACGCCTGCACGACAGTGCTGGCGCCATCTTCCTGTTTGACCATGATCTTTTCCGAAAACCGGTTCCCACTTTTCGGGATCATGGTCTAGCCAATCAGCACGCGTGGCTCAAGGCGGCCATTGACTGGAATGTCGAGCATAAATGTCATGCCGGCTTGCGGGTCGAGCAGGCGCTGCTTCTCGCTCTTGCCCGACCAAGCGGAGGTGACCGCCAGCCGGTCGGCATTCCTGCCGACGAAAGCCGGACAGGACGGCTGCGTCGCCGGCATCGCCACCGAACGGACAAGCTTGCCGTCGGGTCCATAGGCTTCGACGACGCTGCCGCCCCAGCAAGCGTTCCACAATATGCCGTCAAGGTCGAGCACCGAACCATCGATATAGCCCTTGGCCGAACGGTGGTCGACGAAGACCTTCGGTTCGCCAACCGGCAGGCCGGTCGCCGGATCGCAGCCGACGCGCATCAACAGCCCGGTGCTGGTGTCGGTGTAATAGGCGATCGTCCCATCCTCGGAAAAGCAGATCGAATTGGGCACCGTGACGTCGGCATAGAGCCGGCGCAGCTCGCCCTTGAAGAACCAGTAGATCGAGCCGGCGGCCTTCTCCTCGCCCTTGCCCATGGTGCCGACCCAGAGGGCACCGCAAGGGTGAACGCGTGAATCGTTCGAGCGGGTGACCGTATTGTCGGCCTCGATTGGCGTGTGCAGCGTCAGCTTGCCGGTCGCGACGTCGCGGACATGCAGGCCGGTCTCGGTGGCGATCAGCTGGCGCCGGTCGTCGATGATGGCGATGGCGCTGGCCATCTGACCGAGCTCGTGGATTTTGACGGCACCGCCGGACAGGCGCTTTTCCAGGAGCTGGCCGTTGACGATGTCGAACCAGTAGAGCGTGTCGGTGGCAGGGTCATAGCTTGGCCCTTCGCCGAGTTGGCAGACATGGTCGGAAAAAACCGAAACGATGGTCTCGCTCATCCTGCCGCTCCAAACGCCGCGTCCCAGGCCACGACGGCAGCCTTTGCCCGTGCTGCCACTTCGTCGACGCTCATGCCCGGCTTGAACAGGCTGGAGCCAAGACCGAAGATGGTGACGCCGGCCGCTTTGTAGCCGGCAAAATCCTTATCCGAAACGCCGCCGACCGCGCCGACCAGCACACTGGCCGGCAGCACCGCGCGCATGGCCGAAATGCCTGCCGCGCCAAGCACGCTCGCCGGAAAGAATTTCAGTGCCGAGGCGCCGAGTCGGATTGCTTGAAATGCCTCGGTCGGCGTGAACACGCCGGGCATCGTCACCATGCCGTATTGCATGGCCCGACCCATCACCTCGGTATCGATGTTGGGACTGACCAGCAGCCGCCCGCCGACCTTGTGCAAGCCGTCGACATCGGCGGCGCCGAGCACCGTGCCGGCGCCGACCAGCGCCGTCGGAGGAAGCGCTTCGACAATGCTGGCGATCGAGGCAAAAGGCTCGGGCGAGTTGAGCGGCACCTCGATTGCTTCTATGCCGGCGCCGAAGATCGCCTGGCCGATCGCCACCGCCTCGCTTGGCTTCAGGCCGCGCAGGATGGCGACCAGTCCACGCTTGAGTTGCGGAAAAGGTGTAGTTTCGGTCATGCGGCAACTCCATTTTTGGCGATCATGCCATTTTCGCGCGCGGTTTCGGCAAGGCCGGCACGCACCGCCTCGTCGGCGTCGACCACCCTGACCGCGAGCCGGGCAAGGCCGAGCGCCTCGGTGTAGAGCGTGCCCAGTGCGCCCGACGCGATCAGCACAACGGGCACGGCACTTGCCCCATAACGGCGATTTGCCGAAGCGATCTCGCCGCCGATCAGCAGGCCGGACAGGCAGGCTGCGGCGTCTTCCGGCTTCAGATCCTGCAGCAGGCTGGCGGCGCGGATCGAGAACAGTCTTGAAACGATGTCACCGCCTTCGGCCAATGCCTTCAGGCACCACTCCCGGAAAAATGGATTTTCGGCGGCAACCGGCTTCGGCGCCTCGCCCAGCGAATGGCGCAGGATCGAGTGCGCGGCAAGCACCGAAAACAGCTCGCCGGTCGGCCATGTGCCGAAACCGGCAACGGCGCTGTCTTCGACCAGCACCCATTTGGAATGCGTGCCGGGCATGCAGACAAGATGTCGCCCCTTTGCCGGCAAACCGGCGCCAGCAAGCTGCGTTTCCTCGCCTCGCATGACGTCGGGTGCGTCAGCGAGGCGCTGGGCAAGGCCAGGCACGATGCGGATGTCGCGGCGCTGGCCGGGGATGCGGGCAGCGCCGGCGAGAATAGCGCCGATCGGCGCCGGCACGGTGACATAGGGCGCCTCCAGCCAGCCCTGGCGGGAACCTGCCATGCCGCAAATGATGACCGGCAGCGCCTCGGCTGCGCCCAAGGCAGCCAGATGCCCTTCGAGAATGGACGAAAACCCTTTAGCCTGGGCGGTGATCAGCCCGTCATCGCCGCGCCGCTCGGCGAGAACCTTGCCGGCGCCGTCGAGCAGCCAGACCCTCATACGGGTGGTGCCCCAGTCGACGGCCGCGACGGAAGCTGCCTTGTCTGCTGAGATCACAGGAAACCCCCGTCGACGATCAGCATTTGCGCAGTCAGCATGCGTGAGGCATCGGACGCCAGGAACAGCACAGTGCCGACAATGTCTTCCGGCTGCATGACCTCTTTGATGCACTGCTTGGCAACGTGGGCGGCGAGCGCCTGTTCGGTGACCCAGAGCTGCTTCTGCCGCTCGGTGATCACCCAGCCGGGTGCGATCGCGTTGACGCGGATGCCATCGACGCCGAGCTTGCCGGCAAGCCCCTTGGTGAGACCGACGATGCCGGCCTTGGCGGCGGTGTAGGCCGGCATATCGGGATGGTTGATGAGAAACGAGGTCGAGGTGAAGTTGATGATCGAGCCGCCGCCGGCCCGCTTCATGCCCGGCGCCACCGCCTGTGCGCTGAAGAAATGCGGGCGCAGGTTGATGGCATGGTTGTTGTCCCAGAACTCCACCGTGACGTCCTCCACGGCATGACGGTCATCCTGCGCGGCATTGTTAACCAGCACGGTCACGTCGCCATGCGCCTCGGCGGCTCTGGCGGCCGATAGCCGCAATGCCTCGATGTCGCGTATGTCGGTCTTGAGATAGAGCGGCCGCCGGCCGAGCTCCTTCTTGATGCGATCGGCCAGCGCCAGGCTCGGACCGTCGGCGATATCAATGAAGGCGACCTTTGCCCCCTGGCGAACAAAACCTTCGGTCAAGGCAGCACCAATGCCGGAGCCGCCGCCGGTGATCAGCACCGAAGCCCCTTCGAGGTCGGCAAAGCGCGCCGATGGCATCATGAATTCTCTCCCGGTCCAATGATCTCGGTCTGGCCGGCGCGCATCCTATCCAGCCATGTCGGGCGGGCAAGGGCGAAAGAGTGGATTGTCAAGACTTATGTCCGACAAAAGGCCGCACGGGCCGCCGATCGATCAGCTGCCCAGCCGGACGCGGTACAATTCGACGGCGGCTCCGCTGGTCTCGGCAACCGGCTCAAGCCATTCCGGCACGCTGCCGCGTATCAGCCCGGCAAGAAAACCCGCCGGCGCCTTGGCGGCGAGGAGCTTGCTTTCGGCGCTGCCGGGGCACAGCGCGACGAGGCCGACCTGATGATCCGCCAGGATCGCCTTGGCATCGGCAGCGGACCCAAGGAAGGCATCGAGCGCCAGCAGGTTCCCGGCGACGTTGCGATGATAAGGCCCGGCGAAGACGCGATGTCCGGAATAGGCCAGGATCGGCGATCCGAGATTGGAAATCGCCAGCACGGTGGTGCCCGGCAGGCGGCCAAGCGCCGCGAAGGAGGCCATGCGCTGGCAAGCGACATCGGCGCCATCGCCATTATCGGCCGCGGTATTGCTGTCTTCGAAGGCTACCGAGGTCGCCGCGGCAGCCCCAGTCCAGACCGCATTCACCGAAACCAGCCAGACGGCGGCCATGCGCAGCGCCACGCTGCGCGAGGGGCTGACCTCGGCCCGTTGACGCCATTTGGCAATCCAGGCTGAAAGCGGGATGACGGCAAAGGCGATCGAGAATGTCGAACCGCGCACCTGCCAGGCGCTGACGATGAAGGCCACGACAAGCAGCGCGCCGACAAGGCTGTCCTGCCGCCGCCAGCCGCCACGGCCAAGGCGAAGCGCCATCAGAACGAGCGCGACCAGCGGCGTGGCATAACGCGCCGCCACGCTGGCCGGATCGTCGGCGAGCAGGTTGAACAGCGACTGCGCCTCGTCGATGTGGTCGAGCCATAGCTCCTTGAGGCGCGGATCGAGGTTGGCATAGGGCGCTGCCAGGCATTGCGGGAACAAAAAGACGACGACAGTGCCCAATGCCAGGGCAAGCAGGCCAAGTGAGGCGAAACGCCGTCCGCACGTGCGGCCGGCGGGCTCGATCGAGGCTATCGCCGCAAGGCCGGTTCCGGCAATCGCTGCGACGACGAACTGCACGGTCGAGAAGGCGTCGCATTGCGCCTGACCCCAGGCAGACGGCGGAATGGTGGCGACAAAGGCGAGAGCGGAGACGCCGGCAAACCCGAGGCCGAAATCCCTGGCAATTGACCTTTCGCTATCGGCGCCGAGGGCGAACAGCGCGGCGACACAGATGCCGATAGCAGCGACGTAAGGGACGGTTTCCATGCCGATAGCCAGCATCAACCCGACGCATAGGCCGCAAAGCACTGCCGCCGGCCTGCGCAGTGGCGCTTCAAGCAACAGGCTCAGGCTGGCCATGCTCAGCATCAGCTGGACATTATGGTGGTCGAGCGCGCCAGGCGAAAAGATGCCGATGAAATGCAGTGCGGCGGCGGCGACGACGACAGCAGGCAACACGGCGCTGTCGCCGGCAAAGCTGCGTGCGGCTCGGGCGGTGAAAAACACGGTCAGGCAGAAGAGCAGCGCCGGCCACAGCACTTGCGCGACATTCTCGGCAAAGACCGTGCTGCCGGTCAGGGTCGATACGGCCATGATGATCGCGGCGATTGGTGCATCGACCAGCCGCGACCAGTGCATGACGAAACCGCCTTCCAGGCCCATCCTGTACTGGTGGAGATCGAACCAGCGCTGGCCGGCCAGCATGTCGCGAACTTCGACAAGGCGCAGCAGATTGTCGTTGTCGCCGCCGGCATCGGTCAGTGCCGGGAACCCGGCAAAGGCATTGACGGCAAGCACCATCAGCGTGGCAAACAGCGCCAGCGCGATATCGGACCTCCAAATGGAGGCGCCATCGTCGGCTGTGCTCATATCAGGACCTTTGGAAGGAATACGGGGCGGTTTAAACCTAGCCTTAACAGCTTCAATAAATAGTAAAGCCGCCCGAGCGAGGCCGGCGTTTGAGCGGTCAGGGGCCTCACAGGGCATCCGGAGACGAAAATGCCACAAGAAGTGCGCCATGAGCCGAGCATCGCCGTGCTGCTGCCTTGCTACAACGAGGAGCTGACGATTGCCGAGGTGGTGCGGCGCTTTCGCGAAACGCTGCCTTCCGCCGCGATCTATGTCTACGACAACAATTCGCGCGACCTGACGGCGCTCCGAGCCCGCGCGGCTGGCGCCACCGTGGTGCGCGAGCCGCGCCAGGGCAAAGGCAATGTCGTGCGCCGCATGTTCGCCGACATCGAGGCCGATATCTATCTGATGGCCGACGGTGACGGCACCTATGCGCCGGAGGATGCGCCGCAATTGATCAACACGCTGCTGACCGAGCGGTCCGATATGGCGGTCGGTACAAGGCGCGGCGTCACCGACGATGCCGGCAGGACAGGCCATGCCTTCGGCAACCGCATCTTCAACAGCCTTTATAAGCGGCTGTTCGGCTCGGACTTCACCGATATTTTTTCCGGCTACCGCGCCTTTACCCGGCGTTTTGTCAAAAGCTTTCCGGCCGTCTCGGGCGGCTTCGAGATCGAGACCGAAATGTCGGTGCACGCCTCGCAGCTCAAACTGCCGGTCAGCGAGATCGGGCTCGATTATGGCCGCCGGCCGCAAGGCTCCTCGTCGAAGTTGTCGACCTTTCGCGACGGCGCCAAGATCCTGTGGATGTTCGCCATGCTGATGAAGGAGACGCAGCCGTTGCGTTTCTTCGGCGCTTTTTCGGTGTTCTTCCTGGCATCGAGCTTGTTCCTGATGACGCCGGTGCTGATCGAGTTCGCCGAAACCGGCCTCGTGCCGCGTATGCCGACCTGGGTGCTGTCGGTCGGCCTGCTGCTGCTGTCGATGCTGGCGGCGGTGACCGGGCTGATCCTCGATTCGGTGTCGCGCGGCCGAGCCGAGCAGAAGCGCATCTTCTATCTGTCGATGCCTTCCGGCCGCGTCGAACGCGAACGCGCAAGCGCGCTCGCCACCTTGAAGAAGGCCGAACCGCGCAAGACCTCGCGGGCCGCCTAGGGTCGAAATGGGACGCCTCGCCCGCTTCATTGTCGCCGGCGGTATTGGCTTCGTCGCCGATGCGGCGGCGCTATGGCTGGTGCTGGCGGCAACGCCGCTCGGACCATTCGCGGCTCGCATCATCTCGATCGGTTTTGCGCTGTCCGTTACCTGGCTGATCAACCGCCATCTGACCTTCTCGCCTTCCAGCCGGGGCATCGCGCGGGAGGGCGCACGCTATGGCGGCGTCGGCATCGCCACCAGCGTCGTCAATTATCTCGTCTATTGCGCCATGCTGTTCGCGCTGCCGATGGTGCCGCCGCTCGCGGCCCTTGCGGTTGCCTCGCTGGTTGCCATGGCGCTTTCCTTCCTCGGCTATTCCAAGCTGGTCTTCGACCGCTGAAGGCACATCGCGTTGGGCTCTGCGCCAAGCGAAGCGCGGCCCCATAACAAGCTGACCGATTGGCAGAAGGCGCCGAGTTCCGTATATCGCTGTCGGTGAACGCCCGGAGACCTGCCGTGAAGCTGAAAATCGCCGTCCAGATGGACCACGTCTCAACCGTCTCGATTGCCGGTGACACGTCGTTTGCGCTGTCGCTGGAAGCGCAGCAGCGCGGCCACCAGCTGTTCCACTACACGCCCGACCGGCTGTCGCTGCGCGACGGCAAGGTGTTTGCCCGCATCGAGGAGATGCAGGTCCGCGACGAGAAGGGCAATCATTATTCGCTGGGCGAAGAAGTCCGCACCGATCTTTCGGAGATGGACGTCATCCTTTTGCGTCAGGATCCGCCCTTCGACATGAACTACATCACCACTACGCATATCCTCGAGCGTATCCATCCGAAGACGCTGGTGGTCAACGATCCTGCCTGGGTACGCAACAGCCCGGAAAAGATCTTCGTCACCGAATTTTCCGACCTGATGCCGGCGACGCTGATCACCAAGGACCCGCTGGAGGTCGCCGCGTTCCGCAAGGAGTTCGGCGACATCATCATCAAGCCGCTCTACGGCAATGGCGGCGCCGGCATCTTTCACCTGCACGAGGCCGACCGCAACCTTGCCTCCCTGCTCGAAATGTTCGGCCAGATGTTCCGCGAACCCTATATCGTGCAGCGTTACCTGAAGGAGGTGCGCGCCGGCGACAAGCGCATCATCCTGATCGACGGCGAGCCGGTCGGCGCCATCAACCGAGTGCCGGCCGAGCACGATTCCCGCTCCAACATGCATGTCGGCGGCCGCGCCGAAAAAACCGAATTGACGGACCGCGAGCGTGAGATCTGCGCCCGCATCGGCCCGTCGCTGAGAGAGCGCGGCTTCATCCTCGTCGGCATCGACGTCATCGGCGACTACATGACCGAGATCAACGTGACATCGCCGACTGGCGTGCGCGAGGTACAGCGCTTCGGCGGCGCCGACATCGCCAGCCTGTTCTGGGATGCGGTGGAGAAGAAGCGGAGAAAATAGACCCCGCTGCCCTACGCTGGTTTGGCGTACTGCTCGGCGCTCATGACTTCGAGGCACACAAAGCGCTCGTTGCCTTCCACCCAGGCGTCGTGGCCGGGCGGAATTGTATAGGACGTGCCTTGCTCGAAAGTTTTCTGTGTTCCGTCATCCAATCTGACGGTGATGGTTCCGGATGCGACGTAGCCGACATGCGACACCTGACAGCTGTCCGTCTTGACGACCGGCTTCACACACTCGGACCATTTCCATCCTGGCTCCATATTGAGCCGCCCGAGAGTGAACCCGGGAAGCCGCACCACTTCGACGCGTGTCTTGTCGGGCGCCCGAACTTCATCCGGGGTATCGTGAGACTTGGCTGCAAATTTCGTGACGTTCATTCCACCATCGGCCATAGCATCCTCCCCTGTACTCGACGCGGAACCTGGCGTTGCGATTGTCGGAACCGCTGCCGGATTTATATCTCATTTAGCGCCAAAATAATAAGCAGTAGCTAAAATATATGCCTTCTCGACGAGCCCAGCCTCGCTGCCGTCACTTGCATTGTCAGGCCGAGGTCATTGCTTTGACGGACGTCCGTTCCCCAAATGTTCTTGCCTTCGCCCAAAATCTGTGGTTGTCTCCGGTGACGCCGTTCGCGGCATGATCGCAGGGGGCAAGCCTGCAGCCGGGGTGAAGACATGGTGGCGCGGGTTCGCACGGTTGCTTTCCAGGGCATCGAGGCCGTGCCGGTCGACGTGCAGGTGATGATCGCGCCGGGCAAGGTCAACATGCACATCGTCGGGCTGGCCGACAAGGCGGTGGCCGAAAGCCGCGAGCGGGTGCAGGCCGCCCTGCACGCCTCCGGCCTGTCGATGCCGTCGAAGAAGGTCACGGTCAATCTGGCGCCCGCCGACCTGCCCAAGGAAGGCAGCCACTACGATCTGCCGATCGCACTCGGGCTGATGGCGGCGCTCGGCGCCATTCCGGGCGACATGCTGGCCGGCTATGTCGTGGTTGGCGAATTGTCGCTCGACGGCACTATTGCCGCGGTCGCCGGCGCGCTGCCGGCGGCGATCGGTGCCAATGCCGAAGGCAAGGGCTTGATCTGTCCGTTCGCCTGCGGCCCGGAAGCCGCCTGGGCCGGCAAGGACTTCGACATTCTGGCGCCGCGCAGCCTGATCGCCATCGCCAATCATTTTGGTGGCACGCAGGTCCTGTCGCGGCCGGAAGCCGGCATCCATGCTTCGGCGCGCGACCTGCCGGACCTTGCCGACATCAAGGGCCAGGAGACCGCCAAGCGGGCGCTGGAAGTGGCGGCGGCTGGCGGCCACAATCTTTTGATGGTGGGACCGCCGGGGTCGGGAAAGTCGATGCTGGCGCAGCGGCTGCCGTCGATCCTGCCGCCACTGGCGCCCAGGGAATTGCTGGAAGTCTCGATGATTGCCTCGGTGGCCGGCGAGCTTGGCGAAGGAAAACTGACCGACCGGCGGCCGTTCCGCGCGCCGCATCATTCGGCCTCGATGGCGGCGATGGTCGGCGGCGGCCTGCGCGTGCGGCCGGGCGAGGCCTCGCTCGCCCATCACGGCGTGCTGTTCCTCGACGAGTTTCCGGAATTCTCCGGCATTAGGTAGCTGTTACACCTAGGGTGTAACTGCTACCTAATACCGGAATTCTCGCCGCAGGCGCTCGATGCACTGCGCCAGCCGCTCGAGACCGGCGACTGCATGATCGCGCGGGCCAATCATCGCGTCACCTATCCGGCGCGTATCCAGCTGGTCGCAGCGATGAACCCGTGCCGTTGCGGCATGGCCGGCGAGCCGGGTTATCGCTGCCTGCGCGGCGATCGCTGCCGCACCGACTACCAGGCGCGCATTTCCGGCCCGCTGCTCGACCGTATCGACCTCAGGATCGAGGTGCCGGCGGTCTCGGCCAGCGATTTGATCCGGCCCGACCGGGCGGAGAAGAGTGCCGCTGTGGCACTTCGCGTGGCACGCGCCCGGACGATCCAGCGCGAGCGTTTCGAGCGGCTCGGCGCGACCGCCACCACCAACGCGCATTGCTCGCCGTCGGTCATCGAGGAAATCGCCATGCCCGATGCCGCCGGCCTGTCGCTGCTCAGGGATGCCAGCGAAAAGCTCGGCTTTTCAGCACGCGCCTACCACCGGGTGCTGAAGGTGGCGCGGACATTGGCCGATCTCGAGGCCAGCGAAGCGGTCGGCCGCATCCATCTGGCCGAAGCGATTTCCTACCGCATGAGTTCGGAACGGATGGCGCAGGCGGCGTAGCGTTTCCCTCCCCCTCGAGGGGAGGGTGGCCGCGAAGCGGCCGGGTGGGGTCGCCGGTGAGACGCTCGGCCTTCAACGCCTGCGCCATATGCGGCAGATCAAAGTGGCACCGAGTATCGGTCGCTAAGACAATCCTCGTTCCCGTCCTTGTCGACGGAATGGGAGTCGGCGCACTTCACGCAGGACCCCTCCCGGCCCTTCGGGCCACCCTCCCCTCAAGGGGAAGGGGGATGCCGGCGCCCGACCCTCCGCGCATCGTGCTTGCCGGCTCAGGCGCTCCGCTCCGCCTTCAACTCCAGTCGCCTCGCGTGCAGCACCGGCTCGGTGTAGCCATTGGGCTGGACGCGGCCCTTGAAGACGAGGTCGCAGGCGGCGAGGAACGCGATGGAGTTGTCGAAATCGGGTGCCATCGGCCGGTAGAGTGGATCGCCTTCGTTCTGGCGGTCGACGATCGCCGCCATGCGCTTCATCGTTTCCATCACCTGCTCGGGCGTGCAGACGCGGTGATGCAGCCAGTTGGCAATGTGCTGCGAGGAAATGCGCAGCGTGGCGCGGTCCTCCATCAGGCCGACGTCGTTTATATCCGGCACTTTCGAACAGCCGACGCCCTGGTCGATCCAGCGCACGACATAGCCCAGAATTCCCTGCGCGTTGTTGTCGAGTTCCTTCTGGATGTCCGCCTGAGACCAGTTCGGCCGGACCGCGACGGGCACCGAAAGGATGTCGTCGAGTTTTGCCTTGGGCCGGCTCTTCAGCGCAGCTTGCACGGCATGGACGTCGACCTTGTGATAATGGGTGGCGTGCAGCGTCGCTGCCGTCGGCGACGGCACCCAGGCGGTGTTGGCGCCGGCCTTGGGATGCGCGATTTTCTCGGCCAGCATCGCCGCCATCAAATCGGGCATCGCCCACATGCCCTTGCCGATCTGGGCGTGACCGGCCAGCCCGCATTCCAGCCCGGTGTCGACGTTCCAGGCTTCGTAGGCGGCAATCCAGGCGGCCTGCTTTATGTCGCCCTTGCGGATCATCGGGCCGGCTTCCATCGAGGTGTGGATCTCGTCGCCGGTGCGGTCGAGGAAGCCGGTGTTGATGAACACGACGCGCTCCTTCGCGGCGCGGATCGCCTCCTTGAGGTTGACGGTGGTGCGCCGCTCCTCGTCCATGATGCCCATCTTGATGGTGTTTTTCGCCATGCCGATCAGCGCCTCGACACGGTCGAAAATCTCGACGGCGAAGGCGACTTCCTCCGGCCCGTGCATCTTGGGTTTTACGATGTACATCGAGCCGGCACGGGAGTTTTGCCGGCGGCCATTCGGGCCGATGTCATGCAGCGCAATCAGCGCCGTCAGCGCCGCATCCATGATGCCTTCCGGCACCTCGTTGCCGTCGCGGTCCGATATCGCCGGATTGGTCATGAGGTGGCCGACATTCCTGACCAGCATCAGCGAGCGGCCGGGCAAGGTCAGCGTGCCGCCATCGGGCGCGGTGTAGGTGCGGTCGGGGTTGAGCCTTCGGACAAAACTCTTGCCGGCCTTGGTGATCTCCTCGGCAAGGTCGCCCTTCATCAGGCCGAGCCAGTTGCGGTAGACCAGCACCTTGTCTTCTGCATCGACCGCGGCGACCGAATCCTCGCAGTCCTGGATGGTAGTCAGCGCCGATTCCAGCACGACATCGGCAATGCCTGCCGGATCGGTGCGGCCGATCTGGTTGTTGCGGTCGATGACGATTTCGATGTGCAGGCCATTCTTGGTGAGCAGGACGTTGTCGGGATTGGCGGCATCGCCGCGATAACCGGCAAACTGCCTGGGGTCGGCAAGCGTGGTGACACCGCCGCCCTCGCCCAGCCGCAGCATGCCGTTGGCGACTGAAAGCCCGTTGACGCCGGCCCATTTGCCTGACGTGAGCGGCACCGCCTCGTCGAAAAAGCTCTTCGCCCAGGCAACGACCTTGGCGCCGCGCGCCGGATTGAATTTGTTGCCTCGCTCGGCGCCGTCGGTCTCCGGGATGGCGTCGGTGCCGTAGAGCGCATCGTAGAGCGAGCCCCAGCGCGCATTGGCGGCATTCAGCGCATAACGCGCATTCATCACCGGCACCACCAGCTGCGGCCCGGCCACCAGCGCGATCTCTGGATCGACATTTTCGGTGGTCACGCTAAACGCCGGCCCCTCGGGCAGGAGATAGCCGATCTCGCGGAGGAAGCTCTTGTAGGCCTCCATGTCGACGGGCGCGCCATTGTCGCGATACCAGCGGTCGAGCTTGTCCTGCATGGCGTCGCGTTTTCCGAGCAGCGCCCGGTTTTTTGGCGAGAGATCATGGACGATCGCCGAAAAACCGCTCCAGAAGGCGTCTGCCGTGATGCCGGTGCCCGGCAGCGCTTCACCGGCGACGAAATCATGAAGCTCGCGGGCAATCCGCAATCCGGCGATCTCGACGCGATCGGTCATCAGGGCTTCTCCAGGCGAAAGGCTAGGCCGGGCCTTTGGCATGTCACGGTGGCAGGGTCAATTCGGCTCAGGGTTAAGGTAGGGCGTTTTCGCCGCCGATCTCCCCCCTTGAGGGGGAGATGGCCGGCAGGCCAGAGGGGGTCGCCTCGCGTGGGGCGCGACGCCCTGTGGTGCAAAGAAGGGGTCGCGTTCATGCGCGGCGACCCCCTCTGTCGCCTTCGGCGACATCTCCCCCTCGAGGGGGGAGATTGGCAGCATCACACCGCAATCCTTGGCCTGCCCGATGCCACGGCCACGACATGCGCCTCGATGAACATGCGCTGGCCCTCGACGGTCGAGACGCGGAATTCGCTGGCGATCTCGATCTCGGCGCTGTCGGTGCCGGCGGCCCTCGCTCGCCCGGCGGCAATCGCCCGCACATCTTTCTCGGCCGCGGCGATCGCCGCCGCTTCGTCATTGAAATCGCGCACGCTTTCACCTGAGGCGAGGCGGAACAGCCCTTCCTTGGGTTGGCTGACCCGCGCTTCGGCCGAAACCCGGACCTGGCCGACGACGGCGCCGAGCGCGTTGGCGACGTCGGTATCCTCAGGCACCAAGCAGTCATTGCCGACCAGCTCGGCGAGGCCAGCATAATGCAGCGGCGCCGAGGCGCCGAGGCCGATGACCGGGCGGTCGAGCGCGACGCTGAGACGAGCGATGCCGGGATGCGCGTCGACGGCGCGCTGGACCAGCGCGTGGGCGACGGTCGCGGCGCCATCCAGCCCATCCTCGGCAAACGCGGTTTCGAGGATGACTTCGGCCGACAGACGGGTCAGCGTGGTCAGCACCCGTTCCGAGACCGCCTCCGGTGAGGCGGCGATGAACTGGCCGCGGCCGTCGCGCTTGCGCGCGAACAGCTCGGCACCCAGACGCGCCGCGGCCGGATCCCAATTGGCCTGCTTGCCCAGCACATGCGCCGCATCCGACGGCGTGAAGCCGGCAATCTGCACCAGCCCGCGCGACACCAGCCGGTTCAAGGTGGCGTTCTGGGCATTCGAGGCCAGCAATCTGTCGAGAGCCTGCGGCACAGCACCGATCAGCTCGTAGAGCTTGGCTTCGGCGCCGGTCAACCCAGCGGCGAGCCGCTCCGGCACGCCGGTGCGCACCGCGAGGCGGCCATCCATGCGGCCGGGATTGGGCGCGCGCAGCTGGCGTTCGAGCTCCGCCGTGACGGCCTCGCCATGCATCAAGCCGGCCAGCGCCAGCGGCACCAGGCGGCGCGGCCCGAGCAGGATTTTCGGGTTGAGCGCGCCGTCCTCCAGCGCCACTTCGGAATCGCCGCCCAGCCCAAAAGTGCGCATGGCGACGGCCTCGACCATGGTGCGGAACCCGCCGACGGTGGCGCCTTCCGGATCGAGCCTGGGACGGCCCCCGTCGAGCACGGCGACATCGGTTGTGGTGCCGCCGATGTCGGAGACGATAGCATTGTCGAGGCCGGTCATATGGCGGGCGCCGACAAGGCTGGCGGCCGGGCCGGACAGGATCGTCTCGATCGGCCGCTGGCGGGCGAAGGCGGCCGAGACCAGCGCGCCGTCGCCGCGCACCACCATCAGGGGCGCGGCAATGCCGCGGGCGGCGAGAAAGCCTTCGGTTGCCGCGACTAACCGATCGATCATCGAGATCAGCCTGGCATTGAGCAATGTCGTCAGCGCCCGGCGCGGACCGCCGAGCTTGGCCGACAGCTCGTGGCTGGCGGTGACCGGCAGGCCGGTCCTGTCGCGGATCAGGTCGCGAGCGGTGAGCTCATGCGCCGGATTGCGGGTGGCGAAATAGGCGCAGACGGCAAAGCCGGACACCGATTTTTCCAGCTCGGGTAAAGCTGCCTCCAGCCCGGACAAATCGAGCATTGCCGCATTACCGTGAACGTCATGGCCGCCGGCGCAGAACACCACCGGATCGGTGCCGAGCGCCGCTTTCAGCCCGTCGCGGGCGAGATCGCCCTCGGCAAAGCCGATCATCACCAGCGCGACGCGGCCGCCCTGGCCCTCGACCAGCGCATTGGTGGCGAGCGTCGTCGACATCGACACCAGCTTGATCGCCGCCGGGTCGGTGCCGGCCATTTTGAGCACCGCATCGACCGCGCCGGATATCCCGACCGCCAGGTCATGGCGCGTCGTCAGCGCCTTGGCCTTGGCCAGCACTTTTCCGCTTGGTCCGCCGGCCTCCGACCACAGCACGGCGTCGGTGTAAGTGCCGCCGGTGTCGATGCCGAGGAACAGGGGCACCTTGGGAAGATGCTGGGATTTGGTCTTGGCGGTCATTGGCGGGCCCGGAGAATTCTCTTGCCCCGCCCCTTAGCGGATATGAACGGGCCGATAAAGCCGCGATGGCTGGGCCAAGGCAGCGTAATCTCCCCCCTCGAGGGGGGAGATGTCGCCGAAGGCGACAGAGGGGGTCGGTACGTCCTGACGCGACCCTCCTGTCGCCGGCGGAGGACGATGACGCTCCACGCGAGACGACCCCCTCTGGCCTGCCGGCCATCTCCCCCTCGAGGGGGGAGATCGCTAGGCTACCCCACAAACCCCACGCGCTTATGCGACCCGTCACAAAACGGCTTGTTGGCGGAGTGGCCGCAGCGGCAGAGGAAGGTGCGCTGCGTGCGATCGACCGTGTGGCCGGTGCCGGTGACGATTTCGACATTGCCTTCGAGCTTGAGCGGGCCGTTGGTCGTCGGTGTGACGGTCAGCGGGCCATCTCGCACTTCCAGCGCCGGCGTATCCTTCAGCGGCGGCTCGCCGGTGGCGGAAAAACCTGATTTGTTGTGGCTGCCGTCGCAGAACGGCTTGTTTTCCGAGGCGCCGCAGCGGCAGAGCGTGGCGCGATAGAAATTCTCGCCGCCCATCACGATCTCGGCATGCAGCGCCAGCGGGCCGTTTTCCCGGATGCGCACGGTGTTGACCACAGGCGGCTGTTCCTGCGGCCCGCCATCCTTGCGGAGATAGGTGATGGCGCCGGACGGACAGCCTTCGGCGAGCGCCACGATCTTCTCGACGCTGGCCGCATCCGGATGGATCCACTGGCCGGGCGCGTTGGGCACGAAAACATGCGGATCGCCAAGCACGCAGTTGCGCGAATGGATGCAACGTTTTCCCGAAAAGCCGACGTCGATCTTCTCGCCTTCGACCACTGCCATGGGTGGGATCTCCTGTCGGACTACGCTATGGCGACAGTCAGGACGACGTCAAGGCAGCATTCTCCCCCTCGTGAGGGCCGACCTCGGGCGCGGCGGGAAGGGAATTCGCATTTTTTGCTCGCAGCACCACATTTTGTTCTTGCTTTGTGCCGGCAGCTATGCTACTAATTTGGATATGGTGCCAATTGGCGCCGACGACCCGCCCGCCGAGGCGGGTTTTTTGTTTCGGCTTTGAAATTCTGGCGTTGTCGGCCTGACGTTGGCGGGACAGCGCGCCCCTGCCCGCTTTGCGCTGGCTTCTCCCCCGCAAGGATGGAGCAATCGCCTATGAAATCCCCCTCAGCCGGTCGCTGAGCCTGTCCTCGGGCTTGCCGGAGGGCAAGACCCGTGGGCGGCCACCTTCTTCCCGCCGGGGAGAAGAGCCTGGCGCCAGCGCAGGCGACCTCCTCTCCCCTCGGGGAGAGGTCGGATTGCCCCGAATTGCCCTTCGCAATTCGGTCGGCAATCCGGGTGAGGGGCACTTGAGACGGGCAGCTCACGGAACCAGATCGATTTCCTCGGTCTCGCCGCCACTACAGGTGTAGCAGCAATCGTCGCATTTTTCGGTGTTGGCGGGGCCGACACCCCAATAGGTATTCTCGTCACCATCGACCCAGGCGCCGTAGCAGATCGATTCGCCGTCATTGCAGGACAGCGGGATCGACTTGGTCTCGCCGTCGTTGAGATAATAGTCCTGATTGTCGCCCGGCCAGACATGGTCGCGGTCCTGGCTGTAGAGCTCGACGCGCATGGCGTTGGGATGGCTGTTCTTGATCTCGAAGGTGACATCGCCGGCATGTGCGACGGGCGAAAAAAGCGCGACGATGAAGAGCGCCGCGGCAGCGCGGCGCGCGAACGTGTAAGACGACATTGCAATTCCCCCCGGAATGAAACGGCCTGCCCGGCCGCGAGGGTGAGCATGGCATGCCGGGTTGAAGGGTGGAAGAGGCGATTGCGGCATTTCCGCTCCGCGAAAGGCGCCGCGTTGTTAAGACCCCTCTCCGGCCGCTTCGCGGCCACCTCTCCCCCGCATCGCCGGGGCGAGGAACCCAAGACTAGCAAGGGCGCAGCGTAGGCGATTGGCGTTTCCTCGCCCCCACAAAGTGGGGGTGAGGTGGTTTGCGAAGCAAACCGGAGAGGGGGCGGCCCGACTGGGTCATCGACTCATCGGCTCGGCTTCACCAGGGTCCAGATCCAGCCGATGAATGTGAGGACCAGAAACGGATATCCGGCAGCCGGCAAGGGCGCCGACGTCGGCAGCAAAGGCGCACCCCACAGGATCAGCCCCGCCGACACGACGAACAGCACAGCCGCCACGACAGCGGTAAGCCGCATCCACAGAGCGAAGGTATTCGGGACGCTAACCATGATGAGGGCGGCCGCCCAAAGCGAGATGCCCCCGACATAGGCGGGAACGCTGGCCTGGAGGCCTGCCGCATTGCCGGCGAGCAGCAGGCTCTCGCCGGCAACGAAAATCAAAAATCCGGCCGCTACGCAGTCGTTGCCCAGCCGCTGATACTTCATCGTCAACAGAGCGGCTGCCACTACGAGTGCCACGCCGTCGATCATCCAGAGTGTTTCGCGAAGCTCAGCGCTCTCCACGAAGGTGCCGGCAAGGCCGAAAGCGCCGCCAATGGCGAGGCCGATCGCGGCGATGGTGTCCAAGGTGGAACGCATTGATGTCTCCCCAGCCGTCTAAGAATACTTCAGGATGGGGTATTCTCAAAAGGTGGGCTTATGCGGGCCGAAATCAACCATATCGTGAACGGCCCGACCGCAGGGAAGATTTTCCGGTAGCGCTGTCGCGGATTTCGAGCGGCGCGGATATTGGACGAGATTGAGCCCTGAAGCGGCGAGAGACGATAGGACTACGCCCGGCTATTCGGCGAGCCTTTGAGCGACCTTTCGACAGCAGTGCCCGGCCGCTCCCGGCAAAAATACAAGATCGCCAGCATCATCGCGACAAGGAGAATTGCGTAGTAGATCGACAGGCGGGCATAGACCTCCGCTTTTTCCGTCGTAAAGGGTCGGCCATGGCTGTTTGCGCGCGCCACGATCGAGGCAACCAGCGCATCATGGGAAAACAATTGGTTTATTCCGGCCAATGGCAAGGTCGATGCGAACAGCAGGGCGTTGTAGAGCTTTGCCCTTGGCTCGAATCTCAACAGCATCACGCCACCCCAGCCATAGAGCGCACCGTAGAGCGCAACCGTCGTGATCTTAAGTGGTGTGTCCTCGACCATGAACAGGGAACGGCATGCCGTCGCCAGGTTCGGTTAGGCGTAGCAGGTACCAGATACCGGACACGAAGCCGAGTGTGCCAAGCAGAAGGTTGGGCCACTGGCGTAAGCTGGTCCGGTGCTCGGCGAGTGCGTAAGCCAGCAGCCATTCGCCTACCGAAGCGTTTGCCACCCGGGCAAGGCTGAGCAGGATCAGCGAAAAGACGGTGCGGGCCGCCCACGACGTCGGCTGACCGAGAACGGTCTCCGCAACGCCTGGAAACAACCGGTCGGCCAGAACGACTGCCGCGTTCACCCAAAGTAATCGATGCAAAGACCGAGAAACAGCAAGACATATTTGCGCAATTTGAAATCCCCAAAAGCCCGACGTATCGCCTCTGCTTACCGCTTGGATGGTGCTAGGCGCGACGGCTTGCAGGCACCCTTAATCTGGTTTGAAGATCACCCTGCCGTCCCGAGAACAGTCCCCATCGTGCAGCGTCAACGTCGCGCTGGCGGGGGGCCGCTGCCTCCCCCGCTTTCGAAGCCTGCCATCGATTCACCGGATCGATGTCTCGGCGCCACGCTTCGCGCCGACGCCCGACCGGCTCCTCAATCGCCCATCTTCAGCGCCTGGATAAACGCCTCCTGCGGGATATCCACCTTGCCGAACTGGCGCATCCGCTTCTTGCCCTCTTTCTGCTTGTCGAGCAGCTTGCGCTTGCGCGAGACGTCGCCGCCGTAGCACTTGGCCGTCACATCCTTGCGCAGCGCCGAGATGGTTTCGCGGGCGATGACCTTGCCGCCGATCGCCGCCTGAATCGGGATCTTGAACAGATGGTTCGGGATCAGCTCCTTCAGCTTCTCGCACATCTGGCGGCCGCGCTTTTCCGCCGCGGTGCGGTGGACCAGCATCGACAGGGCGAGGTGCCGGCAAGGCCCGAGGCGCCGCCGATGGCGAGGCACTCTCGCCTGTTTGACTTGCCCACGCGGCTCCGGTGTCAACTCGAAATTGACAAGGGAGTGAAGGAGAAAAAAGCGGAGACTATCGAGAGAGCGGCCCGCAGCGCCCACAGTCGACAAAGTCAGCCTTGCCGAGAACCGATATCGGCGTGGCGACAGTAAGCACCTTTACGCTTGCCTCGAAGGCATCCTATTTTGGAGGATAGTAGCCGCTCGTGGGCATAGAATGTCGGCACTGCCTTTCTTAAGAATTTACGCGCCGCTAAACGCGGTGCTGGCTGCGCCTGGGCTTCTGGCGGTGGCTGCGCTCACGATGCCGAACATGTCCGGACGAAGCAGACTGGCTCTGACTGCCGTGCTCGCTGTCATTTGGGGCGCCTATCTTCTGCAGATGGCCGAGACGCTGCTCAAGCGCCGGGCGGCAGACCTTCGAGACAGGACGCCGGCAATCGCAATCGATGTGCTCGCGGTTTTGGTTCCACTCGCCGCATTTCTGCTCGACGGCACGCCCGACCGGAGCCTCTACTGTGCTGTCTGGCTGCTGAAGCCGCTGCGCGACTCGACCTTCTTCCCGGTGCTGGGCAGGGTGCTGGCCAACGAAGCGCGCAACCTGATCGGCGTCACCACGCTCTTCGGCGTCGTTCTGTTCGGTGTCGCGCTCGCGGCCTATGTCATCGAGCGCGACATCCAACCGGAAAAGTTCGGCAGCATCCCCCAGGCAATGTGGTGGGCGGTGGTCACGCTGTCCACCACCGGCTATGGCGACGCTATTCCGCAAAGTTTCGACGGCCGCGTCCTTGCCGGGGCGGTCATGATGTGTGGCATCGGCATCTTCGCGCTCTGGGCTGGCATTCTTGCCTCCGGCTTCTATCAAGAAATCCGTCGCGAGGATTTCGTCCGCAATTGGCAATTGGTTGCCGGCGTGCCGTTGTTTCAGAAGCTTGGCCCGGCCGCGCTGGTCGAGATCGTGCGAGCGTTAAGACCTCGTAATTTGCCGGCGGGCGCCGTGATCTGCCGCAGTGGCGAGACCGGTGATCGGATGTTCTTCGTCGTGGAGGGGCGCGTCAGCGTCGTGATGCCGAACCCGGTGGAGCTTGGCCCCGGCGCCTTCTTCGGCGAGATGGCGCTGATCAGCGGCGAACCGCGTATGGCGACCGTCAGCGCCGCAACAGCGGTCTCACTCCTGTCGCTGCACGCGGCGGATTTCCAGATGCTGTGCAGCAGCAGCCCGGAGATCGCGGAAATCATCCGCAAGACCGCGCTTGAGCGGCGTGGCGCGGCACCGATGGCTTGATCGTGCAGCTTCAGCGTCGCGCTGGTGGGAGCCAGCTGCCTCCGGCAGCTCCCCGCTTTCGAAGCCTGCCATCGATTCACTGGATCGATGTCTCGGCGCCACGCTTCGCGCCGACGCCCGACCGGCTCCTCAATCGCCCATCTTCAGCGCCTGGATAAACGCCTCCTGCGGGATATCCACCTTGCCAAACTGCCTCATCCGCTTCTTGCCTTCTTTCTGCTTGTCGAGCAGCTTGCGCTTGCGGGAGACGTCGCCGCCGTAGCATTTGGCGGTGACATCCTTGCGCAGCGCCGAGATCGTTTCGCGGGCGATGACCTTGCCGCCGATGGCCGCCTGGATCGGGATCTTGAACAGATGGTTCGGGATCAGCTCCTTCAGCTTCTCGCACATCTGGCGGCCGCGCTTTTCCGCCGCTGTGCGGTGGACCAGCATCGACAGCGCGTCGACCGGCTCCTCATTGACCAGGATCGACATCTTCACCAGGTCGCCTTCCTTGTAGTCGGTTAGGTGATAGTCGAAGGAGGCGTAGCCCTTTGAGATCGACTTCAGCCGGTCGTAAAAGTCGAACACCACCTCGTTAAGCGGCAGATCGTAAATCAGCATGGCGCGCTTGCCGACATAGGAGAGATCGAACTGGATGCCGCGCCGGTCCTGGCAGAGTTTCAGGATACCGCCGAGATACTCGTCCGGGGTCAGGATGGTGGCGCGGATCCATGGCTCCTCGATGGCCGAGATCTTGACCACGTCGGGCATGTCGGCCGGGTTGTGCAGTTCCTTGACCGAGCCGTCGTTCAACAGCAGGCGATAGACGACGCTAGGTGCGGTGGCGATGAGGTCGAGGTTGAATTCGCGCTCCAGCCGCTCCTGGATGATTTCGAGATGCAGCAGGCCGAGGAAGCCGCAGCGATAGCCGAAGCCGAGTGCCGCACTGGTTTCCATTTCGAACGAGAAGGACGCGTCGTTGAGGCGCAGCTTGCCGACCGCGGCGCGCAAATCCTCGAAATCGGCGGCGTCGACCGGAAACAGGCCGCAGAACACCACTGGCTGCGCCGGCTTGAAGCCGGGCAGGGCACTTGCCGTCGAGCGCTTGTCCTCGGTGATGGTGTCGCCGACGCGGGTGTCGGCGACTTCCTTGATCGAGCCGGTGAAGAAGCCGAACTCGCCGGGACCGAGCTCGTCGACATTGATGCGGGCCGGGGTGAAGACGCCGGTGCGCTCGACCAGGTGCTTGGCGCCGGTGCCCATCATGCGGATGGTCTGGCCCTTCTTCAGCACGCCGTCGATGATGCGGACCAGCACGATGACGCCGAGATAGGCGTCGTACCAGCTGTCGACCAGCATCGCCTTCAGCGGGGCCGTGATGTCGCCTTCGCGCGGTGGCGGCAGATCGTTGACGATGGCTTCCAGCACGTCGGGAATGCCGAGGCCGGTCTTTGCCGAAATCAGCACGGCGTTGGAGGCATCGATGCCGATCACCTCCTCAACCTGCTCGCGGATGCGCTCGGGCTCGGCGGCGGGCAGGTCGACCTTGTTCAGCACCACGACGATCTCGTGGTTGTTGTCGATCGCCTGGTAGACATTGGCCAGCGTCTGTGCCTCGACGCCTTGCGAAGCGTCGACGACCAGCAGCGAGCCCTCGCAGGCGGCCAGCGAACGCGACACTTCATAGGCGAAGTCGACATGGCCGGGCGTGTCGATCAGGTTGAGGATATAGTCCTCGCCGTTGTTGGCGTGGTACTTCAGCCGCACCGTCTGCGCCTTGATGGTGATGCCGCGCTCACGCTCGATATCCATCGAGTCCAGCACCTGCTCCTTCATGTCGCGCAGCTCCAGCCCGCCGGTCGACTGGATCAGCCGGTCGGCAAGCGTGGATTTGCCATGGTCGATATGGGCAACGATGGAGAAATTGCGGATGTTTTTGATCGGCGTGGTCATGCGGCGCGCTTTAGCAGGGGCACGATGCATCGGCAAGCGGCGGGGCGCGGGTGCGGCGGCGGGGGCCAAAGTCGTTAAACTTTGATCCATGAGATTAGAGCATAGTTTGCGCCCGGCGTGATAGCCCACCGGCCTATCGCCGTTTCGGGGGATCGGAATGCCGCTGTCAGCACGCAAATTTCTCAAATCGGTGAGCGGCTCGTTCGCGCCAATGCTCGCCATTTTGCTTATCCCGATGGTTGTCGCATTGGGTTTTTCCATCGACTATACCTCGGCGGTTTCAACCAAGGCCTCGATGCAGAACGCGCTCGATGCAGCGTCGCTGTCGATCACCACGCTGGCGACGACCACGTCATTGGCGGACCGCCAAGTAAGCCTGCAGGACTCATATCTGGCCAATGGCGGGCAAGGCACAGCCAAGCTCGACAGCTTCGTCGTCGCCGCCGACGGCACCGCCAGCATCAAGGCTTCGGCCGGTTTTGCCATGCCGACCAGTTTCATGCAGATCGCCAAGATCAACACGGTGCAGGTCGGCGTCGCGTCGGCAGTGACAAAGCGGCCGGCGCTGGTGCAGGCCACGTTCAAGGTCGACAAGATCTCGGGCTATTGGGGCAAGACGATGACGCTCTATGGCACCAAGTTCGGTGACACGGTGGCCAACAAACTAATGAAGATCACCTACGCATACAATAATTTTGGCGATCCAAAGGGCTACGGCACGTCGACCGTGTACACGGTCAACGGAACGACGAGCACGATGGTCCAGCAGCAAGTATGCACGACCGCGATCGTGATCAGCTTCTACGGCCTGCCCACCACCACGATTGTCCAGACCGACTCCTATGGCAGGAAATACGCGACCACCTGTGTCACCACCACGTTTCCCGCGACCGGAGCCGGCGCGGTGATCGACGTCAGCCTGATGGACCAGTTGTATTTGCAGATGGATGTGCCGTCCGCTGCTTCGGCCAACCCGCCGCAGCCAACC
Organism: Mesorhizobium sp. M0060; assembly: GCF_040323155.1. NCBI lineage: Bacteria > Pseudomonadati > Pseudomonadota > Alphaproteobacteria > Hyphomicrobiales > Phyllobacteriaceae > Mesorhizobium > Mesorhizobium sp. M0060. The sequence goes on along the minus strand of NZ_JAMYUP010000023.1, from coordinate 18,205 downwards.
GTGCTCAAGTCAAACGATCCGGCGACATCGAACCGGCTCTATATGGGCACAAGCCCGACCGACATGGTCGAGGTCGCGACCGGTCAGGTCGTCGACATCTTCACCGCCGTGCCATGCGGCCAGACCAGCTTGCAGGCCTGGGAAGACGGCGGCAATCCCGTACCGGCAGCAGTCTCCAATGCAGACTTCTCTTACTTCGTGACCGGCAAGTGCGCCTTCAATCAGCGGGCATCGGAAACGCTGCTGACGCAATAGGCAGCCTGCGGCGGGGCGCTGCGGTAAGGCCTTATCGCAGAATTCATCGCAACGCCGCTCGGCCATGCTGGGCGGCGTTGCCGTTTGCGGGCAATCATCTTCCCTTCTCCCGTTGTGGAGAAGGAAAGAGCCACGAACGATCACGAAGCGGTGATGCTGTAACGAACCGCGCGGCGGCGGCGAAGCATGGACATGGAACGATGTCTGCGCAGGAGAAACGCGATGACCGGATCGGCAGCGAAACGCAGCACGGCCCTGATGGGGCTCGCCGCAATGCTGTTTTCGGCAGCTGGGCTTTCGGCAACAAGCGCGGCCGCCGCTCAGAAGCTGACCGTGGTCGAGCTGTTTACCAGCCAGGGCTGCTCGTCCTGCCCGCCGGCCAATGCCAATCTGATCAAGGTCAAGGACCGGCCAGGCGTGCTGGCGCTGTCCTTCAACGTCACCTACTGGGATTATCTCGGCTGGAAGGACACGTTCGGCAGAGAAGAATTCACGCAGCGCCAGGTCCGCTATGAACCGTCGCTCGGCCGTTCCGGCCCGTTCACGCCGCAAGTGGTGGTCAACGGCAAGGCCGATGCCGTCGGCGCCATGCCGGGCGAAATCGACCGGCTGATTGCCAGCGGCGGCCACGCCGACGGACCTTCGCTGTCGCTCGCCGGCGGAAAGGTCAGCATCGGCGCCGGTCCGGTGCCGGACGGCAAGGCCGACGTCTGGCTCGTGCGTTACGACAAAGGCGTCGTCGAGGTGCCGGTGTCACGCGGCGAAAACACCGGCCGCACGCTGCCGCACGCCAATGTCGTGCATTCGCTGACCAGGCTCGGCAGCTGGACCGGCGAGGCCACCGCGCTGCCGCTGCCGGCTGCCGCGAACGGCCTCAGCACCGCCGTTCTGGTGCAGCTGCCGGGCGGCGGGCCAATTCTCGCTGCCGCTACGAATTAGCATCAGAGATTGCGCAATGCCGCAGGAGCGGCGGCGCATGCCCACATCTCATCTAACTCAAGGAGACCACCATGACCAATCGCCTGACCCTGCCGGCATTCGCCTTCGCACTTTGCTCGACGGCGCTGTTCGCCGGAGGCGCGACGCGGGCCGAAGATGCGATGAAGCCGGCGAATGCCATGGCGACAAACGCCACGAACCCGGCAACAGACGCGACGAAGCCGGCCGGCGCCATGGCGCCTGACGCGATGGCCACGACCGCGATGAAGGCTGCTGACCCGATGAAAGCGGGCGATCCGATGAAGGCCGACTGCATGAACAAGGCCGCCGCCGAGACGGACGCCATGAAGAAGGCCGAAGCGACCAAGGCCTGCGATGCCATGGCTCCGGGCAACTAGGCAGGGCGGCCGCCGATGCGCACAGCAATGTGAGAGCCCGGCGGCCCTATCCGTCGTATAATCCACAACACCAGTATGGGAGATCAGACATGACCGGAGAACCAGCCGTGAAACGATCGTCGATTTTCGCAAAAGCGGCGCTTGCCGCGCTCATCCTCACGGCTGCCGCTGCCGTGTTCTGGCAGACGCCGGCCGTCTCGGCCGAAGACGCGGTGGTGATCCCGCCGCCGGCGCTGGACGAGAAGGCCATCGCCGGCACCGAAAAGGCGGTCTTCGCCGGCGGCTGCTTCTGGGGCGTGCAAGGCGTCTTCCAGCACGTCAAAGGCGTGACCAGCGCGGTGTCCGGCTACACAGGCGGTGACAAGGAAACGGCCGTCTATGAAATGGTCGGCACCAGCCGGACGGGCCATGCCGAATCCGTCGAGATCACCTACGAGCCATCCAAAGTCACCTATGGCCAGCTGCTGCAGGTGTATTTCTCGATCGCGCACAATCCGACGCAACTGAACTACCAAGGGCCGGACAGCGGCACCCAATACCGCTCGACGATCTTTGCCGAAAATGACGCGCAGAAAAAGATCGCCGAAAGCTATATCGCCCAGCTCGACAAGGCCAAGGTGTTTGCAAAGCCGATCGTAACGACGCTGGAGACCGGCAAAGCCTTCTATCCGGCCGAGGACTACCATCAGGACTTCCTGACGCTCAACCCGAGCTATCCCTATATCGTCTACAATGATTTGCCCAAGGTCGAGAATCTGAAGCGGCTGTTTCCCAACCTCTACAGCGAAAAGCCGGTGCTGGTGCTGGCCGCCAACAAGAGCTGAATTTTGCGCGGGGCCTGCTGATCTCCCCCCTTGAGGGGGAGATGGCCGGCAGGCCAGAGGGGGTCGGTTCGGTTGGCGCGACGCGGTCCGGCATATCGAGGAAGACGAAGTTGGCACTCCACGCGCGGCGACCCCCTCTGTCGCTTTCAGCGACATCTCCCCCTCAAGGGGGGAGATCAGCAGTTCCCGCGCTTCGCACTACTCCCCCCTGCGCCAGGGCAGGCTCCAGCGCACTTTCTCCAGCGTCGCCTTTGCCTCGGCCGAGTCCGGGTCGGGCTCTGTCTCGCGATAATGCGCCGAGCCCTGAGGCGGGTAGGCAAGCGTGTTGTTGAGGGCAAATTTGTCGATCTGGCTGAAGTCGGGGAAAGGCAGGTTTTCCGCCTCGCGCCAATCGCTGACCCTTTTCTCCGCAGCGATGCGTTTTTCGTCGTCGACCGGAAGATCGGTGGCTCTGTATTCCAGCGATGAGGGAAAGGCGAACTGCGCGCCGGCATCATCCATGATGTTGATCATGGACAGCAGAATGTCCTCGCGGATGGCTTGAAATTCGGCCACGTCGGCGGTTTTGACGTAGGTGAACACGTCGATATCGAGCGAATAGGCGCCGAAGCCGACAAAGCGCACGCGGCACGGCTCGTCGATGACGCGCGGATGGGCGATCAGCAGCTTGCGCAGCTCGGCCAGGACGTAACGCAGCTGATCGGGCGTGGTCTCGTAGCGCAGCTGCAGCGTCGTCGCGAACCGGGTGGGGTCGCGATGCGCGTAGTTCTCGATCTGCATGCCGGCGAAATCCGAGTTCGGCACCGAGATGATCGTGCGGTCGAGCGACCGGATGCGCGTCGAGCGCATGCCGATATGCTCGATCGTGCCGGACTGGTCGCCGAACTTGCAGAAGTCGCCGACGCTGACCGGCCGGTCGGCATAGAGCGTCAGGCCGGAGAGGAAGTTTTGCAGCGTCGGCTGCGCCGCCAGCGCCACCGCCAGACCGCCGATGCCGAGACCGGCAATGACGCCTTCGTAGGGAATGGCGAGCACTTCGGCCAACAGCAGGAAGGCGACGACCAGGACGGCGACGCGCGCCACGCCGGTGGACAGCGAAATCAGCGTGTCGTGATAGCCGGGCACCTGCCACAGTCCGCGATAGTGTTCGGCGACCTTGCCGATCAGGTGCCAGACCACCGGCACGGCGCCGATCACGATCAGGCTCCAGGCTATTGCCTTGACCGGGGCCGCGACCACCTGCGGCAGACCGAGCGGGCGCAGCGTCAACAGCAGGAAGAAGCCAAGCACGATCGAGCGCACCGCCCATTCGACGATGCGGAAAAAAGCCGGGCTGTCCGTCCTCCGTACAAACAAGGAAATCAGCGCATTGGCGATGAAGCCGAAGACGATGCCGGCCAGTGCGGCAAGGCCGAGCATCCACCATTGCCAGTGCTCCATCGGACCGGCGCGGGTAAGCAGGCCGGGGCTGATCTGACGGGCAAGGCCACGGGCGATGAAAAACGGGTCGGTGCTGGCGAAGGCGGCGAATTCCGGCGCCACCGGCACGTCTTCAACGTCGGCATAGAGCGTGCGGATGTGGGCGAGCGTCTCGGGCGTGAACTGCCAGATCTTGCCCTTCTCAGTCTCGACCGGGCCGATGACGATGTTGCCGGCGGGATGCTCGAAATAGACGAAGGGGGTGTTGCTCTTCGGATCGTCCGGGATCTCCTGCCAGTAGACGTAGCCGATACGGTCGATCACCTTTTTGAGATAGCGCTCGAGCAGGAACGCCTCGTCGCCGCGCACCGCCGGAGTGTAGTTGCGCAGGTCGAGCGCCGCCTGTGCCGGATCGCCGGCCTCGGTGAGGCCGCTCAACAGCACCTTGAACGTATCGCGCGGCGAGGCAAGCTTGCTCGGATCGTCGACCATGTCGACGGCCTCGCCGCGCGCTTCCTGGAATCTTGCCGCAAAAAAGGGGGTCATTCTATTGCCCTTCTTCTGCCGGCGATACTGCTGGGCCGGCCAGAGAAGGTTATTCCGCTTGAAGATGAATATTCTGTTTCAGGCGACGCTGGTGATGCCGGTCAATCGTAGGTCAGGTCCGTCGCCTTGCCGGCGAACACGCGGTAGGCAAAGAACGAATAGAAGATGATGATCGGCAGCACGACCACCGTGCCGACCAGGATGACGGCCAAGCTTTCGGGTGCCGAAGCAGCCTGCCAGATGGTCAGCCGGTCGGGCACCACGAAGGGGTAGAACGACCAGGCGAGCCCGGCAAAGCCGAGCGTGAAGATCGCGGCCAATGTCAGGAACGGGAGCAGCGCGTGGCGGTCGTCGGGCTTCGGCAGATGAAAAGTCTGGCGCCACAGCCACAGGAACAGCACTGCCGACAGGATTGGCAACGGCGACAAATAGAGCATGGCCGGCCAGACGAACCATTTGTCGAAGATGCGCGCGCTGGCAAAGGGCGTGGCCAGCGATACCGCAACCATGCCGAGCGCGGCCAGCACCAACGCCGTGCGCAGCCACAGCACCGCCTTCTTCTGCAAGTCGCCTTCCGTCTTGTAGATGACCCAGGCCGCGCCCATCGCCGCATAGGCGGCGGCAAGGCAGAGTGCCACCAGCGTGCCGAAGGCGATGCCGCCAGGGCCGACGTCGAGGCCGAGCACATAGACGCCGAGCATATAGCCTTGCGCCAGCGAAGCGATGACCGAGCCGAGGAAGAAGATGCGGTTCCAGCGATGCTTCCTGCCGGCCGGCACCTTGGCGCGGAAATCGAAGGCAACGCCGCGCAGGATCAAGCCGACCAGCAGCACGAAGACAGGAATATAGAGCGCGGTCAGGATGGTGCCGTGCGCCAGCGGGAAGGCGACCAGCAGCAGGCCGACGGCCAGCACCAGCCAGGTCTCGTTGGCGTCCCAGAACGGGCCGATGGCGGCGATCATTGTATCCTGCTCGGTATCTTCGGCTGCGGCGAACAGGATGCCGATGCCGAGATCGAAGCCGTCGAGGATGACGTAGATCAGGATGGCGAGGCCCATCAGGCCGGCGAAGATCAAAGGCAACAGGGTCGGCCAGTCGAAGCTCATGATGTTTCTCCTGGTTGCGCAACCGGCTGCGACAGCGGCCTGTTCATGACGCCCGGCAGCGGCGAGGTGTCACCCTCCTTCGCCGCCTTCAGCGCCAGATGCACCAAGACGCCTAGATAGGCGATCAGCAGCAGCAAGTAGAGGATGAGATAGACCGCAAGCGACAGCGCGACATGGCTGCCGGCGACCGGGCCGACAGCATCGGCGGTACGCAGCACGCCGGTGACCAGCCAGGGCTGGCGGCCGATCTCAGTGGTGTACCAGCCGGCCAGCGTCGCCAACCAGCCAGACAGCGCCATCGGCACCATGACAAGCGCCAGCGGCTTAGGCAGACTGTGGCGACGCTTGAGGAAGAAGGCCGCCGACCAGGAGACGACGAGCATCAAGAGGCCGGTGCCGACCATGATGCGAAAGCCCCAGAACACAGGAAACACCGGGGGGTGGTTGCCGGCATAGTCGTTCAGCCCCGGCACGACGCCGCCGGCGCTGTGCCTGAGGATGAGGCTGGCGCCGTCGGGAATGGTGAGCTCGAACCTGTTCTCCTTGGCCGCTTCGTCGGGAAGCGCAAAGAGCACCAGCGGTACGTTGGGGCCAGTATTCCAGTTGGCCTCCATGGCGGCGATCTTCTGCGGCTGATGCTCCAGCGTGTTGAGGCCGTGCTGGTCGCCGGCAAAGATCTGGATCGGGATCAGGATCGCGGCGGCGAAGACGCCAGTGCGCAGCGCCTTCCACATCGATTCCGAGCGATCGCCGTAGAGATAGCGCAGCGCCGACAGGCCGGCGATGAGAAAGGAGACGGTCAGCCCCGAAGCAAGCAGCATGTGGACGAGCCGGTAGGGCATGGATGGGTTGAAGATAATGGCCCACCAGTCGGTAGCGTGCGCAACACCATCGCGCATTTCGAAGCCGGCCGGCGTCTGCATCCACGAATTGAGCGCGATGATCCAGAAGGCAGATAGGGTGGTGCCGCCGGCCACCAGCACCGTCGCCAGCGTGTGGACGCGGTTTGAGACGCGACGGAAGCCGAACAGCATGATGCCGAGGAATGCTGCCTCGAGGAAGAAGGCGGTCAGGATCTCGTAAGCCAGCAGCGGGCCGGCGATGTTGCCGACCGTCTCCATGTAACCCGGCCAGTTGGTGCCGAACTGGAAGCTCATTGTGACGCCGGAAACGACGCCCATGGCGAAGGACAGCGCGAACACCTTCACCCAGGTGAAATAGGCGCGCATCCAGGCGGAATCGCCCGTCGCGTTATAGCGGAGCTTGAAGAACAGCAGCACCCAACCGAGCGCGATGGTGATCGCCGGAAACAGGATATGAAACGAGATGTTCGCGCCGAACTGTATGCGCGACAGGATGAGCGGGTCCATGGCGGCTCCGGCTGCTGCTTGCTTGTAGAAGGATAGGCTGGATGCGCCGGACGGTCAAAGCGGCGTCCCGCCGCGAGGCGGAACGCCGCAGTGCCGTTTAATCTGCTTTTGCGTGGAATTTGGCTGGACGACCAAGCAAGTGTTGCCTATTCCGGCGAACCTCGGTGTCCAGAACTGTCAGGAGCGCCATTGACATCCGGATTTGCGCACCGACATTCAGCGGATTAAATCAACAACTCTGTTTCAAGCAGCCGTTTTCAGCCATGCAGCCGATCATTTCGATTTCCGGGGTCACCAAGACCTATGCCACCGGCTTCAAGGCGTTGAAGGAGATCAATCTCGATATCGTGCGCGGCGAGATATTTGCGCTGCTCGGGCCGAACGGCGCCGGCAAGACGACGCTGATCTCGATCGTCTGCGGCATCGTCAATCGCTCGTCGGGCAGCGTCACGGTCGACGGCCATGACATCAACCGCGACTACCGCGCCGCGCGCGGCCTGATCGGGCTGGTGCCGCAGGAACTGACCATCGACGCCTTCGAGAGCGTGTGGGCGACGGTCAATTACAGCCGCGGCCTGTTCGGCAAGCCGGCGAACCCCGCCTTTGTCGAGAAGGTGCTGCGGGATCTCTCGCTGTGGGACAAGAAGGACGCAAAGGCGATCACGCTGTCCGGCGGCATGAAGCGCCGGCTGATGATCGCCAAGGCGCTGTCGCACGAGCCGCGCATCCTGTTCCTCGACGAACCGACAGCAGGCGTCGATGTCGAGCTGCGCAAGGACATGTGGGCGATGGTGCGCCGGCTGCGCGAGGACGGCGTCACCATCATCCTGACCACGCATTACATCGAGGAAGCCGAGGCGATGGCCGACCGCGTCGGCGTGATCAACCGCGGCGAGATCGTGCTGGTCGAGGACAAGGCCGAGTTGATGCGCAAGCTTGGCCGCAAACGGCTTGTGCTGGAACTGCGCAGTCCGCTGGCCACCGTTCCCGACGCATTTTCGCGCTATGCGCTGGAGCTTTCGCCGGATGGCGGACAGCTGACTTATACTTATGACAACCAGAGCGAACGGCCGGGCGTCGCCTCGCTGATCCGCGAGCTCGAGGCGGCCGGTATCCAGTTCCGCGACATCGACACGGAAAACAGCTCGCTCGAGGAGATCTTCGTCAATCTGGTGAGGAAACAGGCATGAACCTGCGCGCGGCCATGAATCTTCATGCAGTATGGGCGATCTATCGGGTGGAGATGGCGCGCGCCCTTCGCACGGTGCTGCAGAGCATCGTTTCGCCGGTCATTTCGACGTCGCTCTATTTCGTCGTCTTCGGTTCGGCCATCGGTTCACGCATCACCGAGATCGACGGCATCAGCTACGGCGCCTTCATCGTGCCGGGGCTGATCATGCTGTCGCTGCTGACGCAGTCGATCTCCAACGCCTCTTTCGCCATCTATTTTCCGAAATTCGTCGGCTCGATCTACGAATTGCTGTCGGCGCCGGTGTCCTATCTGGAGATTGTCATCGCCTATGTCGGCGGTGCTGCGACAAAGTCGATCGTGCTTGGCTTGATCATCCTGGCGACGGCCTCGCTGTTCGTGCCGCTGACGATCGAGCATCCGTTCTGGATGCTCGCCTTCCTAGTGCTCACGGCGGTGACCTTCAGCCTGTTCGGCTTCATCATCGGCATCTGGGCGAAGAGTTTCGAGCAGCTGCAGCTGGTGCCGCTGCTGATCATCACGCCGCTGACCTTCCTCGGCGGCAGCTTCTATTCGATCAACATGCTGCCCGGCATCTGGCGCACGGTGACGCTGTTCAACCCGGTCGTCTACCTGGTCAGTGGGTTCCGCTGGAGCTTCTACGGCAAGTCCGACGTCTCGGTCGGCGTCAGCCTCGGCATGACGGTGATCTTCCTGCTCGTCTGCATAGCAATCGTCGCCTGGATCTTCAGGACCGGCTACCGGCTGCGCAACTGATCGACTGGCCTTGCCAGGCAAAGCAGCCCCAGCATTTCGAGCAACGTTTCCAGGCGGAAAAGCGGTATAGGTCAGCTCCTAGACGCAGTGGACCGCTTGAAGGCAAGCCTTGCAACGCGGCGCTTGATTTCCATGCACTGTTATATACAATGTTATTGATTTCTGCATGCGATGGGCTGACCTATGGAAGACGTCATACGATCGCTTGGCTTCCTGTGCCTGGGCAGCAGGTTGAAGCGTATAGGCGAGCAACTGCAAGCGGATGCGCAGCGCCTGCTCGACCGGCTGGACGTCCCGGTTCAGGCGAGCCAATACCCGCTGCTAGCCGCGCTCGACAGGCTGGGCCCGCTGCCTGTCGGGGAACTGGCGCAATCCCTTGGGATCGCGCAGCCAGGTGTAACGCGGAGCGTGTCGCTTCTGGCCGAATTGGGATTGCTCGAGGTCAATCAGTCGAACGATGACCAGCGGCGCAGGATCGTCTCCCTCTCGGGGGACGGTCGGCGGCTGGTCGATGTCGCAAAGCGCGACGTCTGGCCGCGCATCGAGAACGCCGTCGCGGATTTGTGCGCAGATCTTTCGGGGCCGCTTCTTGATCAGCTGACCGCCATCGAGGACGGCCTCGCAGCGGCTCCTCTCGACCGTCGATTAAAAGAGCCGGAGGGTGCGGTGCAATGAGACACCTGCTTGACCGCCCTATCTGGAGCGCGCTTCGGACGCGGCATCAGGTCTTCGCGCAAGGTGACAACCTCGCCAGACGATATCGGCCGTCGATTGTTCCTTTCGCCACCACCGCCGCGGACGACCCGGAAAGCCTGCAGGCGCTCGAAAAGCTTGTCTCCTCAGGTGAGAGTGTGATCCTGCTTCAGGCCGACGCCATTGCTCTGCCCGCGGGGCTTTGTGCAACGTCTGCCGCGGCCGGGGTTCAGATGATTGCCGAGCAGCCGTTGCAAGTCGTCTCCGACCAGCGCGTGCAACGTCTGACGCGACACGATGCAGCTGAGATGCTCGCCTTGGCACTGGTCACCAAGCCAGGCCCATTCACGCTCGAAGCCTTGAGCCTGGGCGATTTTTGGGGTGTGAAAATTGAGGGCAGACTTGCGGCCATGGCCGGCGAGCGCATGAAGCAACCTGGCTATACCGAACTCAGCGGGGTGTGCTCACATCCGGAATTTCGGGGCGGTGGCCTGGGCAAGCTGCTGTCCCTATTCGTGGCAAATCAGATAGTAGCGCGCGGCGAGGTTCCATATCTCCACGCCTATGCCAGCAACGCTACGGCCATAAGATTATACGAGTCGATTGGCTTCAGGTTGCGAAGCATGATGAACGTAGCCGTGGTTCAGCGCGCCGAATAATCCGTCAGGCGCACAATGGCAGCATGGATGCATCCTGCGCATCGGAAAAGGAAGGATTTCGTATCACCGAAATCCTTCCTTGAGACTGCAAGGCCTTGCTGCGTATCAGACCGCGATCTTACCGCCGCCTTGCTTGGTGATGGCAACGACCGCTGGGCGCACCGGCATCTCCGGCTTGAAGTCGGGCCAGCGCGTCGACAGGTCCTCATAGTAGGACGGACGGCCGAACGCCTCCCAGTCCTCGCCGCCGTCGCCCGGATGCTGGACGGCAACGAAGGCGGTCTGGTCGTCCGGCGCAAATAACGGGCCGCACATTTCGGCTCCGATCGGCACACGGAAGAACAGTTTCGAGGTCGCCCGCGCCGGTCCTTCCGTATCCACCGCCCACAGACCGTCAGTGCGGCCCGTGGCCTTCGGACCCTGGCCGTCGGTGGCGACCCAGAGGCGGCCGGCCGAATCGACCGCGCAATTGTCCGGCATGCCGAACCAGCCATTGGCGGTGGTTGCGGTCGAGAAGGTGGCGCCGACTTCGGCCACAGCGGGGTCGCCGCACTTCAGCAGGATTTCCCACTTGCCCTTTGTCGCAGTGAAATCGCCGCCATCCTCGACGATCTCGATGATATGGCCAAAGGCGTTTTCGGCGCGCGGGTTGGCGGCGTCGACCTGATCGGCCTTTCGCTTCGAATTATTGGTCAGCATGACATAGACCTTGCCGTTGGCGGCATTGGGCTGGATGTCTTCCGGGCGGTCCATCTTGGTGGCGCCGAGCAGGTCGGCGGCGCGGCGCGTCTCGATCAGCACGTCGGCCTGGCCGGCAAAGCCGTTCTCCGCCGTCAGCGGACCCTGGCCGAAGACGATCGGCAGCCATTCGACCGAACCGTTCTCGGCGAACTTGGCGACATGCAAGGTGCCGTCGTCGAGCAAATTCATGTTGGCGGCGCGCTCGTTCGGGTTGAACTTGCCGGTGGTGACGAACTTATAGACATAATCGAAGCGCTCGTCGTCGCCGAGATAGAAGACGACACGGCCATCCTTGGCGACGATCGATTCTGCGCCCTCATGCTTGAAGCGGCCCATCGCGGTGCGCTTCCTCGGCACCGAAGTCGGATCCTGGACATCGACCTCGACGATCCAGCCGAAGCGGTTCGGCTCGTTCGGCTCCTTGCCGATGTCGAAGCGGTCGTGATGCGCAGCCCATTCATAGGCGCCTTCGGGAATGCCGAGGCGCTTGTAATTGGCCGCTTCCTTGTGGCCCTGCGGCAGCTCGCCAGAGAAATAGCCGTGGATGTTCTCCTCGGCCATGACATAGGTGCCCCACGGCGTGACGCCGCCGGCGCAGTTGTTGATGGTGCCAATGATTTTCGTGCCGCTCGGGTCGGCGCTGGTCTTGACGCGGTCGTGGCCGGCGACGGGGCCGGACAGCGCGATATCGGTGTTGGAGGTAATGCGTCGGTTGAGCTTGCCGTCGCCCACGACCTGCCATTTGCCGGCTTCTTTGCGGATCTCGACAATGGTGCCGCCATGCGCGGCCATCTCGACGTCGACTTGTTCTTTGCTGAGGGCCGTCTGCTTGGCTTTGCCGTCGACGATGGTGACGAGGCCCGGAAACATCAGATGCGGATTGGTGTATTCGTGATTGACCACCAGCAGGCCGTGCTCGGCCGAGCCGTCGATCGGGATATAGCCGACATAGTCGTTGTTGTAGCCGAATTGTCTGGCCTGGGCCTCCGCCGACTGTTTTGTCGGATCGAATTCCGGCGAATCGGGGAAAAGCGGATCGCCCCAGCGCAGCAGAACATCGGCGTCGTAGCCTGGTGCGACGTGATGCTTATCGTCGATGCCGGCTTCAAGCTCGTCGAAAGCGAAGGCAGAGCCTTCGGCGGCGCGGGCGTTGTCGGCGGTGATCAGCGCCAGCGGGCTGACGGTTGCCGCTATGGCCGAGACGGCAAGCGAGCCCTTGAGGAAGCCGCGGCGCGAGAACCGCGCGGCGATGATCTCGCCCATGGTGCGGTTGTCGGAGGGATTGATGGCCGGGCCGTTGTTTTCCTCGAGCTGGCTGGTGCGGAATCGGGCGTCGGGGGAGCGATGTTCAGTCATGGGGGCTTGCCTCTGGCTTCTTGGGATGGCTGGAGCGTGGCGCTTGACTGACCGCCTATCGCCGGCAGATCACAGTTTGATGACGTTGCCGGTCAATTTCCAGCTTCAGATTTCGCGTCCGTGATCGGCCCCGCTTGACCGCGACCGGCGCTTCGGAAACAAGAGCTGCGGCAGGCGCGGAAGGACCGCATCGAGAGGAACAAAAAGTGAGTTTCTGGGGACTGGGGCAGCTCGGCGTTTCGACAGTGATCTTTCTGCTGGCGGCGACGGCGGCGAAGCAATGGGGACTGGCGCCGAGCCTCGGCAAGATGGTGCTGACGCTGGCGCTCTATTCGCTGGGCAATCTGATCATGCTGAGGCTGATCCGTGAATTCGGCATGTCGGTGTCGTTCAGCCTGTCGGCGGTGATCCAGCTGGTGTCGGTCAACGTGGTGGCGCTGGTCTTCTTCGGCGAGCGCGTCAATGCCTTGCAGGCGACCGGCATCGTGCTCGCCGTCGCAGCTGTGGCGCTGATAACGCTCGGGCCCTATCTGCAAAAGCTGTAACTGCGATCGGGCCGATGAAGAACACTGCAAGCAGGCTGCGCAACTGGCTGGAGTTCCCGGTCCTGCTGGCTGGGCTGATCATTGCCGGCGGGCTGTGGGGGTTCGAAGAGCTGATGGAAATGGCGCGGGCGACCACGCCGCATGCCTTCGACACCGAAATCCTGCTCGCCTTCCGCAAAGCCGGCCAACCCGACAATCCGATCGGACCGGCATGGCTGGAAGGGGCGATGCGCGACATCACCAGCCTCGGCAGCGCCAGCGTGCTGGTACTGATCACTGCGGCAATGATCGTCTATCTGCTCCTCATCCGCAGGCCAGGCGCGGCGCTTCTCATGTTCGTCGCGGTGGCGGGCGGCCAGGTCCTGTCAAGCGTGCTGAAATTCGACATCGACCGGCCGCGCCCCGATCTGGTCTCGCATCTCGCCGACGTGGCATCGCTTTCGTTTCCGAGCGGCCACGCCATGCTGTCGGCGGTGACATATTTGACGCTGGGCAGCATGGCGGCGCGGTTTTTGCCCGGGCGGACAACGAAAATCTACGTGCTTGGGCTGGCGGTGCTGACGGCGGTGCTCGTCGGCATCAGCCGTATCTATCTCGGCGTCCACTGGCCATCCGACGTGCTGGCCGGCTGGTGCGCCGGCTTTGCCTGGGCGATGCTGTGCTGGCTGGCGGCACGGTTCCTGCAGCGATGGCTCGGGCGGGCCGATGGCACCTGACTCAGTAAGTCAATTTGCGGTCAAATCAGCCTGTTAATCAGGCCATGGCCGCAGCCTGCCAGCAGGAAAACCATCGACAGCAAGGCTGTCGATGTCGTCAACGGTTTGAATATCTTCACCCGCTTATCCTGTTGAAGTCGTTGCCTGTGAAATCGGGATCGCAGGGCCGCCAAACGATCCCGAGTCTGTAGCATGATAGCGTATCGGCTGGCAAAGAGTGGTGCATGTCTCACATGTGCAGGATGATGCTTGAACCATTATAACAAAGGTATTATACGTGACATTGCAGACTCAGACGGGGGTTTTGGCCGATGATCACTGCCGCGCAGATGCGTGCCGCGAGGGCGCTGGCCGGCATCGACCAGAAGACGCTCGCCGAGCGCGCCGGGGTTTCGCTTCCAACCATCCAGCGCATGGAAGCGAGCGACGGCGTGGTCCGGGGCGTGGTCGATACGCTGATGAAGGTCATCCAGGCACTTGAAGAGGCCGGGGTCGAGCTGATCGGCGAGAACCAGGCGAGCGAGCGTGGCGGCAGGGGTGTTCGCCTCAGGCCTGTCACGCCGCAGAACCCGCAAGGCTGACGGTACTGCCGCATCGGCGGAAATCGAGATCGATTTTCGGATAGTCCGATGCGCGGTTCAAAAGTATTGGAGCGTACCTGTGCGCCCATTTGGACGCACGCCGCTCCAAGTCGCGACGGCGACCGCCGACAGTCTTGCCGACGATCCCGCCGCCTCCTTGGTTTCATGCGGAAGGCACTCGATGGATCAGACCCGGCGGGCAGTGCATCAACCAGCGCGGCCGACATTTTCCGAACTGTTCACGCCGAAGCTGGTGACGGTGCTGCGCGAGGGCTACACGCTCGAGCACTTCAAGGCCGATGCCATCGCCGGGCTGACCGTCGCCATTGTGGCGCTGCCGCTGTCGATGGCAATTGCCATTGCTTCAGGCGTGACGCCGGAGCGCGGGCTTTACACCTCGATCATCGGCGGCTTCCTGGTCTCGGCGCTGGGCGGCAGCCGTTTCCAGATCGGCGGCCCGGCCGGCGCCTTCATCGTGCTGGTGGCGGCGACGGTGGCGCGGGTCGGCGTCGATGGCTTGCTGCTGGCGACGATGATGGCCGGCGTTTTCCTGCTTGCCATCGGCTATCTCCGGCTTGGCACCTACATCAAGTTCATCCCCTATCCGGTGACCGTAGGCTTCACCGCCGGCATCGCCATTATCATCTTCTCTGGCCAGATCGTCGAACTGTTCGGGCTGAAGCTCGCCGGCAAGGAGCCCGGGCCGCTGGTGCCGAAGCTGATGGCGATCGGCGAGGCGGCCGGCACGATCAACATCGCCGCCACCTCGGTGGCGGCACTGACCATCATCACTATTGCGCTGTTGAAGCGATTTCGGCCGAAGTGGCCGGCGATGCTGATCGCCATCGGGCTGGCGTCACTCGTCGTGGCATTGCTCGCCCTGCCGGCCGAGACGATCGGCACGCGCTTCGGCGGCATTCCGCGCAGCCTGCAATGGCCCGCCTTTCCGCCGCTCAGCCTCGACCGGATGATCGACGTGCTGCCGGACGCCATCGCCTTTGCGCTGCTCGGGGCGATCGAATCGCTGCTCTCGGCCGTGGTCGCCGACGGCATGACCGGCAGGCGGCACCGCTCCAATTGCGAGCTGGTGGCGCAAGGCTTCGCCAATATCGCCTCCGCCTTGTTCGGCGGCATCTGCACCACCGGCACCATTGCCCGCACCGCAACCAATGTGCGGGCCGGCGCGCATGGACCGGTCTCAGGTATGATGCACTCAGCCATCCTGCTTGCGTTGATGCTGGTGGCGGCACCACTGGCCAGCTACATCCCGCTTGCAGCGCTTGCCGGCGTGCTGGCGGTGGTGTGCTGGAACATGTTCGAGAAACAGGCCTTCGCCACCTTGCTGCGCGCCTCGCGCGGTGATGCGCTGGTGCTGATGACGACGTTCCTGATCGTCATCTTCCGCGACCTGACCGAAGGCATCGTCGTCGGTTTTGCGCTGGGCTCGATCCTGTTCATTGACCGCATGGCCAAGAGCATCGCAGTGGAGGCGGACCAGTCGCTGGTGCAGGAAGACGTCGCCGACCGAGCCAGCGCCTATGATTCCAGCGAGGCGAGCGATGCCGACACCGTCGTCTACCGCATCTCGGGCGCCTTCTTCTTCGGCGCCGCCTCGACCGTCGGCACGGTACTGGACCGCATCGCCGACCAGCGCAAGAACTTCATCCTCGACTGTTCAGCGGTGCCGTTCTTCGATTCGACGGCGGCCAACGTCATCGAAGGCGCGGCCCACAAGGGGAGCCGCGCCGGCGTGCGCTTCATCATCGCCGGCGCTTCACCGCAGATACGTCGCATGCTGATCAACCACGGCCTCAAGCGGCCGCTGGTGACCTATGCCGCCTCGATCAAGGACGCGCAGGCGCAGCTGAAGAAAGCTGCGCCCGCTGCCTGAGCTGGCTGCTGGCTTAGTCGAGGCTCAACGCCGCAACTTCGCCGTCGTTCATCAGCGGCACGAAGATTGTCGACCTGCCGTCGGTGCCGATGTCGGCGCTGCCCGGCTTGAAGGTCGCAACCACCTGCGGCGTGTCTCCCGCTTTGTAGCGGTAGAGCGTGCCGGTCATATAGGCGGTGGCGTAGATGCTGCCGCTGATGGCGACGATGCCGTCGAGATTGGCGAACTTTTCGGCACCGGGCAATGGCGCAATTGCCTTGGTGGCGAGATCGACCGAGAGCAGGCCGCCCGGCTCCGCGGTGCTGAAGTCGGGCTTGATGCCCTTGCCCCAGGAGGCGACGATCAGCCGGCCGCCGTCGCAGAAGACGCCGTTCGGCGAAGCCAGTGCCGCATCCCTGACGAACAGTTCCGGCCGGTCGCCGTCGATGCGGTAGATCGCGTCGGCCAGCATGTCGGTGACGTAGACCTTGCCGGATGCATCGGCAGTCATGTCGTTGAGAAAGACGGCATTCGGCACGTCGATGGTCGAGACGAGCTTGCCGCTTTGAAGATCGACGACGCGCACATGGGTGATGTCGGCGACATAGAGTTTGCCGCCTGCAATCGCCATGCCCTTGGGCGCGTCCATGCCGTCGGTCCAGTGCTGGGTGACCATCTTGCCGTCCGTCGACAGGACCGACAGATAGCCATTGCCGTCGGCTTCGCCGGGGCTGCCGACGATGTTTGAGACAATGATGCGTTTGCCGGCAGCGTCGAGGAGCGCCGATTCAGGTTGCTCAAGGCCGGTGGCGCGCCAGAGTTCGCCGGCCTGGGCTGCAGGCGCAATCGCGGCGCCGATGGTGGCGAAGAGTATCGAAGTGATGAGGGTCCTCATGGCTGGTCTCCTGTAATGAATGGCGGAGAGCTAGGCCTTTCGATACTTTCCCGGAAGACCTATCGGGACTAGTACCGAAGGCTGATACCAAATCACGCGAAAGAGGTGCATCGCATGAACGGGCTGATCTTCGAAGCGTTGAAACGGACGTTGAAGGCCAAGGGCGTCACCTACCGCGTCCTTGCCGAGCGGATGAGCGTTTCCGAGCCGACGGTGAAGCGCATCTTCCACGAGCGCAACTGCAAGCTCGACCGGCTGGTGGAGATCTGCGCGGCAGCCGGCGTAGAGCTGGAAAATGTGCTTGGCTCGATGACCAGGGGGCCGGGACCTGCCAACCACATCGCGCCGGAAATCGAACGCAAGCTCGCCGGGCGGCCGGCGCTGCTGTTCGTTTTCGTCATGCTCTCCGAGAAATTCACCCCCGAAGGCATCATGCGCTCACAAGGATTGAGCGAGGCATCGATGTTCCTCTATCTGCGCGACCTTGAGGAACTCGGGCTGGTCGCGCTCGGTCGCGGCCTGTCGGCGAGACTGCTTGTCGAGACACCGATCCAGTGGAATTTCGACGGGCCGCTGCGGCCGCTGTTCGAGATGACCAACAAGAACTTCATCGGCTGGGCCATCACGCATCTGCAGCGCGAGGCGACATTCGTCAGCTTCTCCAGGCGGATGCGGCCGGAAACGGCGGAAATGGTCAGGCGCGAGGCGGAGGAACTGGCCGAGCGCGCCAAATTGCTTGCTCATCACGATCAGCACACGACGCCCGAGGACGGGCTGGTCGGCTACAAATGGACCTTCGCTTTCGGCGCGACGCCATTCCCGGTGATTATGCCGATCGGGCCGCATCCGCGCGACGCCGGCGCACGGACGCCCGACCGGGCGGCGGTCGCGGCCAACGGGCGACGTCCTCTGCCGGCCTAAATCGATTGCCTCCGCCTTGCCCTCGGCGCAGCGGACCCTAGAGGTTGGTCCCAAGCACCATCTAGATGTTTAGTCCCGGCGTTTGATGGGTGGGATCGAGTCGGAACCGTTCGGGCTCTTTTGCCCAAATTTTGCAGATGAACTCATAGGGTGTGAGACCCTTGAGGGTCTTGAGGCGGCGCGCGAAATTGTAGGCTAAGACGAAGTCAGCGAGGTGCCGGCGCAGTTGATCGTGATCGTCATAGTGGAAGCGCTTGACGGTCGCGTCCTTGATGGTTCGGTTCATCCGCTCGACCTGGCCATTATCCGGTATGTGATCTGTGGTGCCTTTTCGTCCTGCTGTTCTTGTTTTGGAACGGCCTTATGGTGAGCCCATCCGGGACGTGGGGCACCGGGAGCACGAAG
>NZ_JAMYUP010000022.1:0-94270 GCF_040323155.1 Mesorhizobium sp. M0060 | reverse complement strand
CGTCCAAATCGACGTCCATTTTGCCGTCTGCTCCCACGTAGGCCCTCCGTCTCTCGCGATCGGGGGGATTCTTCGCACATTCACCTCATGCCCCGCACGAGGGGAGCGGCGTGGCGCTTCACCTCGGGTGCTCAACTTAGACTTGAATGCCCTCAAGCGTTGCATACCAGACCGGCATTTCACCATCATTCGCAGCGGCGAGGACCTCGGTAGTCTGCATCTCCAAGCTATCGAGCAGCGGAGTGCCTAAGCCCATCAGGGTATCGCCAACAGCCGAACCGTACACTCCCGATGCATCCATTACTCGTCGCCCTGTGATTCTGAGATTTATCAAAGCCAGTGAGATTGGCCCGGCCGCCTGCTCTAACCGCAACAACGCAGATTCCGTCGCTCCTGAGTACGCCTTCACAACGTGAACGCTCAAGCGATTTAAACTCACACGACCACCGGGTTTGAAACTCGCAAGAGAGCCGTCGACCGCCGTATCTCTGTGAGAAACTGACCACCTTCCAAGGTCACGCTGAGCATCCCTGACCTTTACGGGAAACGGCTCAGCGAAATTCGCAAGCGAGTACGTCTTGATTTGATGGCCATAGGGACCATCATAGCGGACAGATTCGACGTCGACCTCGTCTTGATAACAAGCGTATAGGACGTCGCCAGTCGACAGCAGCTGTTGCGGCACTCCGTCGATGTGGATGTCACTCCCGCTTTCATATGGCAAACGAGTAATCCTGAAAACGGGCGTGCCGTCTGCAGCAAACAGAAATGTTCCAACGTCAAAACACGCCCTGTAGATCTGCGACTTATCATATACTTCGCGTGTGACGCTTATCGTGTTTGAGTTGATAGCTGCAATCGAAATATTCCTGTTGCGATAGGACAATAGATTCTTGCGATGCGAACTGTCCACGTAAAATTTAGGCGCGCCAGCCAGAGCAATGTATCGAGTCCCCCCGCCTTGCCCAACTAGGGCGGATGAATTTGTCTCATCCGAGCCCCTAAATTGCCCACCGTATATAACCAAGCGTTCGATCGGATTGATGTTCATGGATTGCCAAAATTCGCAATCCTGCATTACAATGCTGTGCGTACCGTTGCCCGAAATATGCCTGCGGCCCGTTACGTTGCGATAGCTTATTTGGCTCACAACTTTATCGCTTTCGAGCGTTCCGGCTATTCGAACGCTATTGAACTCCGCAACACCGCCAGTCGAGACGTAGCAGCCCCCCGCAATCGTTACGTTCTCAATTCTTGCAAAGTCGAAACCGGCTATTTGGAGCAGTCCATTCCGGTCGCCTGTGGCACCAGGAGCGGACCAGTTCGGATTCGCATCTATCTCACCATTATGGATTCGTACGGATCGTCCCATCACAAAATCAGCACGGTCAACAGAGAGGACGCGCGGCTTCCCATAGACATTTGTTGTGCCAAAGTCAGGCCATCCGGAGTCGTAGTTATATTTCAATGGTTTGACGAGCTTCACTGTACAGCCATCGACAGACTCTACCTCATTCCATTCAAAGTGCTTTGGACATGGCGGCATGGCGTTGGGGGCGCCAAGACATTCAAAACCATAAATCAGCACGCGCATGCCTCGAGTTAGGTCAGTAGTTCCTGCAGAGACTTCTATCTCTGTCGCGCCTTCAAAAACCGTGTTAATCGTTTCTCCGAAGTTAAATGGGGTTGATTGACCGGCAAACTTTTGGGGACCGTGGGTCTCAAATACCGTTGGAAATGCGAGACCGACATAGTTCGTCAGATAATCCGAGTCTCTTCCGCCCCCCGCTATGTTGCGCAACTTTGCTCCGTTCAGATCGACGTCGAGGTACGGGATGTTGGCCAAGAAGTATGGATTGGTATGGGTATATATTCTTCCCGGAATGCCGACTACCCTGAGTTGACGATGCAACCTGCCAAAATCAGCCATCGCAAACAACGCCTGATTGTCGTTGGCAGATCCGTCACCTACCGCACCAAACATTTCCGGAGCAATGACTCTTTCCGCGATCTCCCACCATGCGCCGTCGCCTGAACGAAATTTTCCCTGATGAGAAGGTTCGGCAATGACTTTCTTGTAGATCGCGGCTCCCCCGTCACCAACGGTTGCATAGCCACTCAGTTGCAGAGCGCCTATTCGGTTGGGCACTGATACCTCTGACATTCCGATATAGGTATCGTACAAAATCGGGACATCACCTCGTATCTTCGCTTCGAGCGCGTGATTGGCAGCGACCGCTTCGGCGGTGGGTGCGAAATGCGCTGGCGCCGAGATGCTCCCGCAAAACACCGCCATTGTCGGCGCGCCCTTTAGAAATGTGCGGCGAGAGGTTTTCGACGCTTTCATACCGAAGACTTTCGATTATGGGTTAACATGCGAATACTTAGAAGGAAACATTGAGTGTACAGGGAACCAAAGCGCCGCTGCCGCAGGCGGCCACCACCAGCTTGAGCTGTCTCGATACGCGTTTTTCTGTTGATCAGATCGTCAAGGTACGTTCTTTGCCGAGATCCGCAACGAAGCGTAGGAGCCGCCGCCAGCGACGGCGAGATGGCGAGATCGCAGGCCTGCACGATCGTCTTCAGCGCGTTTATCTCGTCCGGACTGGGGTCTAGCGTCGCGCCGCCCGCCCATCTTGGCCGGTTCAGCCAACCGATGGCATCGCGACCGCGAATTGGGCGAAGTAGGCCCTTGGCGGCAAGGCCAGCCCGACATTCTTGACCCGCGCGCAGGCAGCCAACAGCCTGGAAACCGGCGCCAGCTTGCCGGCGAGCGAACAAGAGCTGAAATCATGGCCGGTCACGGTGTCGGATCCCCACGCAGGAAGCTGTTGCTCCTGGAGTTTGGCGGACAAATTCTCCAACGTGAGCCCTACCTGCAACATGCTAGTTTACTCGTTCCAGCAGTTCTGGGAGATTCGCCGCAACGTCCAGACGCATGGCTCGAAGTGCTGATCGACCGATCGACCGACTGCGCCAGATCCAGTGCCGCAACCGCGCGTGGGCAGAGATCGAGCAATCCGTATTCGATCACGCGCTCACCCATCTCTGCTAGATGTCGAACGGGGGCTCGCTGCCTTCAAGGCATTCAGGTCTCGTGCGTGGCCATGCCAGTGCCACCACCTGTTCCCCAACGCCCAAAGGGCGTGCTCTAGTCGGGGAGGCCACCGCCGAGCAACGATCGTACTCTCCGCATATCGAGGCACCTGAAGGGCAAGATGCTGCGACCCGCCGCCGTGAGTTTCTGCAGGCGGGTTATTTCGTTGTTCACCCGCTTGGATTCTTTAAATTTCCTTACCCAGAACGCTAACTGCAGGTGCTTCGGCCAAACGTTTGTTTACGAAATCCCAATCCCTAACGAAGCATGCGTTGGACGGGTTCGTAAGAGCCTCATGCGAACGCATTGTTCTCGAGAAAGCATCGTAAAAACCGCGACTAAATCCAAATCTCTCCAGTTTCTTTTCTATCACTGGAGAAAGTGTCTCCAATTCAATCAACTTCAAGGAATCAAGTGCCAATATTGCGTCTGCGCCAGCGATTACGTTTTCTTCGTATCCTTCGACATCGATCTTGATCATCGACGGCCGAGCACCATTGACCACATCGTCCAAGCGCAGCTGTGTAACGACCCTGACATTATCATCAAGCCGGCTCGTCGACACCCTGTTGACCGTGTCCTTTCCCACGGTGAAGCTTACGTCTTTGCGCTGATCACCAACCGCCGCCTCGAACACCTTCACACGGTCTTCAAGGCCGTTAATTTGGATGTTCCTCCTCAGTCGCTGAACAGAGAGAATATCAGGCTCAAACGCCCACGTCTCGGCGCCACACACTCCTGAAGCCAAAACGGTATAACTTCCCACGTTAGCGCCAACGTCCAAGAACAGATCTCCTTGTCTCAGAAAATGCAAAACCAAGGACATGTCATAGAACTCATGCAAGCCCGAATAAATATTCCCAGTTGCGCCTGTCATCCCACGTCGAACCGCAAGCTTCTGACCTGAAATCCAGGGCACAATAACTTCCGCACTCATGCTGCTGCGCAGTTGCCAAGCCAGAAAGCGGAGCCAAGCGCTGTACCTGGCATCTCGGGTCAGAGGATGACTCCGAAAAAACCCATCCAATCTTCGCAGTCTTTCTATCGAGACGTTCATAGGGCCCTCAAATCAAAAGTTCTCTGGCTTTCGCACTCACTGCAGCTAGCTACCGAGCCAACCAGGAACCTTTACGTGCTGAAAAATTCTATGGTCCTGGCCAAGCCTCTATCCAGGTCGACGACGGGTTCCCAATTGAGCAAGGATCTCGCTAACCCGATGTCCGGTTTCCGCTGCCGAGGGTCATCCTGCGGCAACGGCAAAAAAACGAGCTCAGACTTGGAGCCAGTCAACCCTATTACCTTCTTTGCGAGCTCGGCTATGGTAAATTCTACAGGATTTCCCAAGTTAATGGGTCCCGTTACGCTTTCAGGTGTCGCCATAAGGCGTATCATTGCTTCGACCAAATCGTCGACATAGCAGAAAGAACGAGTCTGGGAACCATCGCCAAAAAGGGTGATCGGCTTACCATCTAGAGCTTGGACAATGAAGTTAGAAATGACTCTCCCATCCGCAAAATGCATGCGAGGGCCATAGGTATTGAATATGCGAGCTACCTTGATCGACAAACCGAGTTGCCGGTTGTAGTCAAAAAATAGCGTCTCAGCACACCGCTTGCCTTCGTCATAACAAGAGCGCGGCCCTATTGGATTGACATTTCCCCAATAAGTCTCGAGTTGAGGATGAACACTGGGATCGCCATAAACTTCACTAGTGGATGCCTGAAAGATTTTGCATCGCAGCCGCTTAGCAAGACCCAACATGTTGATTGCGCCATGAACCGAGGTCTTTGTCGTTTGGATTGGGTCATGTTGGTAGTGCACCGGCGATGCCGGGCACGCTAAGTTGTATATCTCGTCGACCTCGACATAAAGAGGCATTGTTATGTCATGACGCATAAATTCAAATAGGGGATTGTGGTGCAGATGTTCGATATTCTTCTTGCTGCCGGTAAAAAGATTGTCAACGCACAGGACTTCATTGCCTTCATGTAGCAGACGATCCACTAAATGAGAGCCCACAAAGCCGGCGCCCCCCGTTACGAGGACTCGTTTCCGACTGCTTCGATTTTCGTTCATAAGAATGGTATCCTTTGCACTTTTCCGACCGTTATTGTGACACCCATGGCATCTCCAATTCCCCGCGGAGCCGGGAAATTGACATCAGTGGCTTCACCGAAGTTTTACCTCGAAGCACGGTCGCAACAATAAGTCGCGCCAGACCTGCAAAACATCAGGCCGTACCGGCGCTTCTCTCATTTTCATCTATTAGGGAACGAATTACTTGAAAATACCAAGCCTTATAGAAACTGTATTCAAATCCAGCTCTGCCGTCAAAAACTCCAAGCTTAATAACATAGGCAAACATGAAATAGGCTAATGGATACCACCATCTTGAAATGTATTTGTACTTTGTACGTTGCCGCTTTGTCAGGTGAGTTGCAGAAGCCAAACCGTCCCGCCGCAACAAAAGCAGCCGGTTAGCTTCCCATTTGGCATACTCCAGATGTCGCTTCAGGAAGTTCTCCAACCCACGAAAGTCATTATGCTCAATTTTCTCATCTATAGTGCCGACTCGACCATTTATAATTGGGTGCTCATGTATCTCCATATCCAATGCACTCCAATTCACTTCTTCAATTCGTTCGTATAGCCCGCAGCCAACCCGGAAAAGCGCCAGCTTTCGCTGCGGCACACCAAAATTGAGCCTTTTATCCAAAAAGAAATTGGAATAATTTAACCAATATCCGTTCGTGTCAGGGTCAGATATTTTTCGCCCGAGCTCATTGCAAAAGTCATCTGAAATGCGCTCGTCCGCATCAAGAAACAAGACCCACGGCGCAATCAGTTTTTGGTTCATTAAAACCCAATTTCGCTTCTTCGGATATTGCCCGTTCCAAACAAATTCGACTACGCGCGCGCCCGCCGACCTCGCAATCTCAACCGTGGCATCTGTGCTCCCAGAGTCCACAACGACAACTTCGGCGAAGCGGCCTAGGCGCGAGAGGCAATCCTCAAGATTGCGCTCTTCGTTTCGGACAGGAACCACCACGCTAATGGGGAAGACTTGCATTTAGGACCTGTCCTTTTTAACATGATTTGGGCCCACGAAATCCGGCTCAGCCTTCGAATGCCGTCGGCCCACCACTCGCGCAGGGTTGCCGACTACAACCGAACCGGCGGCAACCGGACGCATTACCACAGCACGAGCCCCGACGACCGCACCTTCGCCCACTACGACATTTGGGCCGACGAACGCGTCGGCGCAGATCCAAACATTCGAACCAACTCTGATCGGGAGCTTCAGCAACGGCATCGCAGGATCTCGGAAATCGTGTGTTCCCGCGCAGAGATGAGCGCCTTGGGATATCGTTGCATTCTGACCAATTTCGATTTGTCCCAGCGCGTATAGGATCACCCTATCGCCGATGGCCGCGCCCCTCCCAATCTCCAAGTTCCAGGGCATTGTGATTTGAGCGGTGGGGAAGATATGAACTTGGCGTCCGACCCGAGCACCGAAAATACGCAAAAGAAAGACTCGCCAGCGCCAACATATACGTGGCGACAACGTGAACAAAGGTGTCGCAATGGCCCACAGGACTCGCGCGAGTTGTTCGGCCGCGCTCCACTTCCTTGACCTCCTATTCTTTACCACATCTATTTGCATCAAAATCCACTTACACCCTACGGCGCATGAGGTTTACAACTACCGAAAGCTCATTAACTCACTAGTCGGCACGAGTATGATCCTATGCTTCTTTCAGCTTTAGAAATAGCCGGCGAGAGGCACGCTTAATGAAAAGCCTGGCAGGCTCTTCATAAAATAGATAAATCAGTACGGAAAGGGCTATTACGATCGGATAGTACACTACCTTTCCGACAACCTCATTGCTTGCAAACAAGACGTTCCGCAAGCTTGATAGCGGGACGTGCAGAAGATAAATAGCGTAGCTAGCCCCTCCTAGAAGTACTAGTACTCTGCTCCTCAATATGGAAAGCCGGTTCTTGCCTCCCGAGCACGCAATCAGGTATACAATTGGCCCGACAATTAAGACGCTCGCCGTAGGCGCGAAGCTCGATTTGCCCGATGCTAAGACATATACCTCAAGCAGTAAGGCGGCAGCAAGAAGATACGGGGAATATAATCTATATCCCCGGCAAAAAATGATGCCAATACACACTCCATATAGAAACTCTGGATAGCGCAGTAGCGGCAGAGGGAGAAGCTGGATCCTAGCATCCACGACTCCACCAAAGGCGCCCCAGTATCCCGTCGCCGATATGTATACGGCTAACGCTATCATCAAAAGGCTTAGAGCATGGAGCCTTAGTTTCACCAAAATGCCTAGCAGGAACGGAAACGTGAGATAGAAAAAAGCCTCCACGGACAGCGTCCAGGCCGGAAAATTCCAGCTTCTTGCCTCGGATGCCCAATCAATCCATGTTTGTACGAGGATGAACTGTTGCCAGTCGGTAGCCAGGCTAAATTTATCTATGAAGATAGCCGCGAAAAGCGTGGAGCCGAAGTAAACAGGGTATATTCGTGCTACTCTGGCGGAAAAAAAGCTGTAAACAAAATCGTACTCATTGATCTTGCTGTAGTATACGTACGCAAGTATAAATCCAGATAAGACGAAAAAGAAGGAAACGCCTATATATCCGTTTGATATAACATTCTTGATGAAGATTGGCATAAAGCTGGAACTTGCGATGGCGGTCGAACCGGAGTGAAAAAGCACTACCGCCATGGCCGCCACAAAGCGGCAGCTGGTCAAGGAGTCCAGTTGCTCCGCCGATCGTTCGACACTACTCTTTGCAATGATATTATTGCTTCTTTCGTTGTTCATTCTCGATTTTTCTTCCCAAAGCGATGATGCAAAGGACGAGCCACGCGAGTGTAATTCTTTATCTTGGCGGCATTACAAAAGGGTGTTTTGCGCCTTTATGACCTCAAGTCACGACTGCGTTACGTGACCCGGTGGATCACCACCGTCAAGCATCCATTGATAGGTTGCCAGATGCTGTTGGGCGATTTTGCTCCAGGTAAATCTATCTTCCACGAGGCGACGGCCCTTTTCGCCTTGAGAACGCAGATCAGGCTTGGCAAGCGCCGAAGCTACATCTAACGATAGGCGATCTGCAGCCAAGTCGACTTTCATGGCCGCTCCACTCACAAAGCCTTCAGGCAAATTGCATGCTTCGGTCATTAGCACTGGGAGCCGATAAGCCCATGCCTCAAGTACCGACATGGGCAGACCTTCCGAATGCGACGGCAGTATGAAGGCGTCGGCATGACGCAAAGTGGCGTCTTTCTCATCATCAAAGAGAGGCCCTGGCAAGAGCACATCCTTTTGCAGGTCGTATCGCACTAGTGCCGCCCTAAGTCTCGGCTCGTGGCCACCATCGTCCCAACCTGCGATGACTAATCGCCAACTCGCTGCTATTTCCGGCGCTTCCCTCCTCAGCTTTGCCCAAGCGTTGACAAGTTCAAGCACTCCCTTCTTCGGATGAATGCGGCCTAGAAATAGAAGCACGCGGCGCCCATCGTTTGGAAGCCACGGGGGACGCAGCGCTCCGGATTTATGAAGGTCAGCAGGGACAACCACGCCATTTGGGATTATCGCGATCGGATTGCCTAGACCGAAGGCTCTCATGGACTTGGCTTCGGAACGGCTGAGTGCATGTAGACATGCGCTTGATGCGAGATTGCGGTTCTCGTATAGGATTCCGGCAACACGTTTTTTCCACGCAGAGTTCTTCATCGCCCAAGGGTCTAACATCCCCCTTGGCGAAATCATAACCGGACCGCCTGTCCTTTTTCGCCATGCCGAAACTTGCGCGGACATCGCCTTCCAAATGCCATGCTGATGAACAATATTGAAGTCCCCGTTCCGCAATGCCTCACCCAAAGCTGGTGCATAACCCAATGCAAAGGGGCTGGCGGGCTTTGCGGCCAGTGGCTTAATTGGATCCCAGGCGCCAATGTCTTTTGCGGTATGGATATCGGCGGTGCCAAGTACGCTGATCCTGCACCCCAAACTGTGGAGAGCCAGCGCGGATTGACGAACAGAATTGAACAGCCCACCGGCCAACCGAGATAGGCTTCCAGAAACAACGGCCAACGAAACTTCTTCGCTACTCCCAACCCGGGTCTGAGATTTTTCACGCAACGGTATTGATCACCTTTCTAGCCATTTTCTCGAGCAGAATTCGATCCCAAAAATGCAAGCGTCCCTTTCTGGGAGCCGCATTCGCCGCGGCAACCGAAGACTTCAATCCTTCGGCGAATCGATCTGGGCCCCATCGTGCTATCGTGCTCCTAGCGGAGGCTCCAATCGCGATCCGCTCTGCCGGACTCAGCGCGAAGGTTCGAGAAAGCATCTCAGCTATGTTTTGTTTGTCGTGTGGGCTAGCCAAAAAACCATTCTTGCCATGCTCTATTAAAGCCAAACCGGCTCCACTCGAACAAGACACGATGGACGGTATACCTGAAGCCATTGCTTCGTTAACAACAAGGCCCCACTGCTCAACGAAAGGTACGTGTACGAATGCATCGGCGAGACCATAGAATTTCGGCAGGTCTCGGTACTCGCGATAGCCGAATAGATGAATCCGATGGTCCAAGCGAAGCTGGAGAATCTTATCTCGAATTAGATCCACTTGTTCACCGCCTCCCAAAATTACAAGGTCCGGCGGTCTCTGCTCTTCTCTACTTGACGCAATATTATAGGCCTCAATTAAGCCTACAATATTCTTCTTGCGCACAAATCTTGCCGACGCCAGTACATACCTAGCGGGAAGGCCGCACTCAGATCGAATTTTCTTTTCTTCTGAGCGAGCCAGATCTGCTTCGCTAGCAAAATAGGCGTTATCAACTACGTCATAGCCCAGCCGCACACGCTCGAGAGGCATACCAAGCTTAACGATATAATCGCGATGTGTTGGCCCAGCTACAAAAGCTGCGTCACACATTGATACGAAACGCGCCTTCAACATTTCTCGCAGGCGACTTCGAGGCGCATCAAAAGCCTGGCTGTCGGACATAACAACAATCGGAACCGCGCGGGAGCGAGCCCATCTAATAGCGGCAAAGCTCTCCGCGGCCGCCCAGCCAGCGATCACAACCGTTCTTGCATCAATCTCTGACAATGCACCTTGGACCGCATCTATAATGCGTCCATTCGCAATCGCTCGCTCGTACTCTTGCTGGTTTGCGAAAAGCCTCTTCGTTGGAAATGCACCTGAGTCCTTGGCAAGAAGCTCAGAGAACGCGCCTTCATTTGCGGTAGCGACCACCACAAGATCACTGAGGGCGAGAGCCGACGCGCGAAAGCGCGCCATGTGATAATGACTGATCTGGCGGCTGATAATTGCAATCGTCAAGCTTTATACCCTCACCAATGTGCTTCACAGACCCGGCTCTGTGGGCAAACGCGTCTCACCCGATGGTCCTATGATACGGCGCACCTTTGCCGGAGCTCCTGCGATGAGCACACCCGGAGGAAAGTTGCCGCGAACAACACTATTCGCTCCAATTATCGTCCCACTTCCAATCTTGCTTCCTGGACCTATGTATACGCCACGACCAATCCAGACGTTGTCTCCAATAGTAATAGGAGCAACATTGAATCCCTGACCTCGAACACCGGTCTTTGGTGTAAAGCGATGCTCTTGATCGCGAATTGAGACGTATTCTCCAATGGCAACGTTAATTCCGATCTTTATAGATTCACTTGCAACAATGTGACAGCCAGTGTTAATACTTGTGTCATCGCCGATTACGATTTCCGATGCACGACCAACCTGCAAAAACAATCCATGCCCGATCATGCACCGCTTACCAATTCTCACGTTTACATACGGTCGACTTAACCTCAGGCCTCCCCAGAATCTGGACCCAGCTCCTACCTCCCGAAAGAAAAGCGGAGCGGTTGCGCGAAAAAGCAAACCTCTAACCCGCGCCAGAAAGAACATCAGCCCCCCCATTCCGGGCAGATTCATCGAGTAGAGACGCCAAGCGGTCCATGATTGTGTGGGCATTGACGTGCTTGCCCACCCAGCGCGCCGATTCAACAAAGGAAGTTTCGGCCAAGAGTTCGATTGAACCCAAGGCTTCCACCCATGCTTCTGTGCTCGCGCTGTCAATTACACGAACAGTTGGCAGATGAGAAAATATTGTGGCGGTGCGACCCGCTGAGATCAGAAGGGGCGCACCACACGCCAAAGCCTCAAGTCCGGTCGTTTGCCCAGCTGCATGAATATCTCGCAAGGACGGCATCACTGCCACCCTACAAGTCTGATAAAGTCTCAACAGTTCAGCGTACGAAATAGCGGAGACAATTTTTAGATTGCCGCTCACATCACCATATTGCGCGACCAACGAGGGATCGTTCACCAGCCAAACCACAGAATAACCCCGATGCGCCAATGCCACCAGTATCTCTGGGTTGCGATCGTTGCTTCCAGCACAGAAGATGAAATCCTGTCGATGGCGCAATGACCCGTATTTAAAAAACCCGGCATCAATAAACATAGGTAATCGATGAGCTTGTCTTCCGACCAATGCCTGAACTTCCTGTCCCGCAACCTCATCATTTACCAGAACCAAACGAGCGCAAGTTAATACTCTCCGCAGCGCAAGCCGGTGCATAGTTCCGCTTTGTGCGGCCCCCCAATAGAGGTAGACGAGGCGCCCTGAATTGGCACCCCAAAGAGCCGCGGACGTCACATGCCAAGCAAATAGAATTTGTTTTGGATCCCATAAGCTCGCAAATTGGAACGGCGCAATCGCGTTTCCCATTCTCTCTCGTGCAAATTTATCGACTAGCCCATGCCACCTGAGCGGGGTTCTCGACGCCTCGTCGCCTTCCCCAGCTGCTCGATCTGCTCGTTGGCGCTCCAATACCTTGTAAGCTCCACGATCAAGGACGATGCGATCGACCACGGTTTCGGCCTTCATCTAAACATCGCGTCCCTGTGGGCGCTCTGCCAGCGGCGTTTAGCTATGGCTTGGCGGCGACCGACAAACCATACAATCAGCACAGCAAAAGCGGGTAAATACAGAAACAGCGTGATGTTTGCGAGCGATCGCATACACATGTAGACGTACAACCCTACCAAGAGATAAGCGCCAATGCCCATGGGATATTTTAACAACAGTAAGGAACGAAATAGCATGAAATAAAGCAGGAGACCCACAACTGGACCTAATATCACCGTTCCAAAAATGCCAACCGTGGCCACCAGTTCACCAAGGTACAGATTCGTTACATACGAAAGCTTATAGCCCCCCCAGAATGCCTCATCAAACGTTGGCTTCCCAGGCCAGATAGCGCGAGGTATGGGATTAGTCAGGATGATGTAGAAAAACTCGAAAAAGTTCCAAGACTCGCCAGAAATCTCGGACCAATGGAAGGCCTGAAGTGCTCGATAATAGCTGTCGTCCTGATGGTATGTGAATGCAAATTCCCGAGCTTCACTGGTATTAGCGGTCCCATATCCGAATGATCTGAAAAGGTACATCAGCGACGTGAGGGCTGCCACCGAAACAGCTACTATGGCCGTCAGCAAGGCTCGAAAGGCAAAATTCCGATATCGTAGAACCCAAAAGAACCAGAACGCCGTGCAGACCATCACAACCGGTGTCCTCGAGCCATCTGTAATCAAGATGGCCATGCTAGTCAGTAGCAAAACAAAAGATGCGACTATCACAGTCCCACTCTTGGATGCCGAGCCGATGTACGCAAATCCGATAGCCGCAAACGGAAGCAGGCTACGCAGGACCGAGAAAAAGAAGTTCCCCTGTAAGCTCTGGATGTCCCACTCTCGCAGCCCGCGCGGCTGGAGAGACTGTTCGATCACAGTACCGAATGACCACCCGACGCTATTAAGTCGCTTTAGGATCTCAGCCAGCAGCAATCCTGTGCACATAAGAAGAATCATTGATTGCACTTTTCGGCTCATCCTAATTCCAGCCGTGAGTTGCTCGAGTAGCCCTTCATATTTTCGGTTGCTAACAAATGCAGCAGGTACGATCGTTAACGCAAATATCGCCAAAATAATTAGCTGGTAGCTAAAAACGTCGCGAACATCGATCGAGCTTATATTCTGATCGTCATAACCTCGAACTAAGAAATCGCTGAGAAACACGCACAAAATAGCGGTCAAAAAGAAATGTGGGTGAAGAACATTTCGCGCACGAAACCAGCTGAACGTCAGCGCTAAGAACACAAACCCCCAGTGAATAAAATAGTAGAAGCCCGTTTCGCCGTTCATTTCGCTGTCCCACGTTCGCGTACGTGCCTAAAGGAAGGGCTGCACCTCTAATGCGGGTAGGCTCACTGGTTGGCATGCCGGTGCCCAGCGAATCCCACGGATGCAGCAGATGCATGTTTGAGGAGCACCTCAAAATCTGTTCGAATGGCCGGCTCCCGGGCCGCTTTCCTGCCTTGAGGGCAAGCTAAATACTCAGTCGACCAGACGATATTTTCCAGCCCGTCACTGCCTAAACACTCTGCTCTTGACCTCCAACGAAAGGGCGGCAAGGTCCCCCCAGCGTGGAATCAACAGGGACGAGATCGGCATCTTTGTGGCACCTGAAACGGCGTGAGTAACCGAAAACAACCCCGCCGAGGAGGCAAAGACCAGACCCAATGCAATCCCATCCATCCGTCCCCAAAGGGCGGCCGGAATTGCAAATCCGGCGAAGATGGCCGTCATAGTACCGACCGCCGCCGATTGCCTCAAAGTCCGGCCAGTTCCTTTAAGCACCTCTTCAAATGGCCGCATCATACCACGGATGCTAAGTGCCGGGACTAGAATGCAAATGAGCGCAATGGCGGAAGAATACTCTTTGCCATAAAGTACCGGCAGCAGGAAGGGAGATGACGAGACTACGACTAGGCTCAACAATACGTTGACGAGAACTGTCTGTCGGAGTCGCATAGCAAGCCATTTGGGGTCCACCTTGTCTATCGCTCCAAGTGCCGCTAATCGAGAGAAAAACAGAGGTGCTGTCGCTTCGGTCATGATTGTCTGTATCTGCGACATAGCTAGAGCAACAACATAGACACCCATAACGGTTGCACTGAAGAAAATGCTAACAAGCATTCTGTCGGCCAAAGAAGCAATGCCTAAAAGAATTATCGAAAACCCATCCCGCCAGGATCGACGAATGATCTCCCGCCTATCCGGCATCTTCCGGTCAACATCTTTTGTTGAGGCGCGATCTATGACGATTCCTGTACTTACCGCAGCAAACAGAGCGGAGGCAACAAAGGCAACAACGTACGGCAAAGTCGTCCCAAAACCAAGCAACCACATGCTGACGATCGTAAACAGATTTGACGCATTAAAACTAAATCGCGCCCATGAATAGCTCTCCATTCGGCCTCGACCCAGCTCAATCTGGGCTTGGAGACCGTTCCACATGGCAAAAGGAATACCGAGTGCGGCTACCGAAACGCCGGCCAGACTGACCCAGTCTGCGCTACGCAACAACATCGCAAACACTGTGAACGCAGTCATCGTGCAGATGCTCAGCCAGAAGACCAAAACACGACTGTGGCGGTAGATACTATGAGCCGCAGCAGGTTCACGGCCCGCCAACCGCGAAAGATGTATGTGGATCCCAAATAGGCCCACGTTAGCCAAAAAACCAACCCACAGAAGCAAGCTTGCCAAGATTCCACGATCCGCCGGGCCAAGTGCACGAGCTAAAATCACTGAACTCAAGACACTCGACAAAGCCATTACGATGTTTAGCCGCAACAATCGCATTGCGGGGGCGGCAAATCCCTTCGAAACGAGGCGACATAACGTGACCCCGAAACGCAATGGCTCTCGGAAGATCCTCATTACCTCGAGTTCATTCTACAAACTCTATCACTTTGTGAATGTCGCCCGGCAAATTTGGTGAATCGAGTCCTGATAGCGGCAGCGATCGATACTCAGTGGGTTCCGAGGGTTCTAACAGATCGCGCCGCATAAAAGTCAATTCGACTACGAGTGCCATGCCTCCCGGACCGATCTGAGTATGCGTATTTGGGTGAAAATGGACGAGCATCTGTACGTCAGAAATTGCTCTAATGAAGCGCTGGATGCGATCTTCATGGAGGTCAATGTCGTGAAACTCAATTGCGAGCCCGGTGAACAGTTCGCGGCGCCCGACAATCTCGTCCAGGACGCGATATTCCCATCCCTCAATGTCCATCTTCAAAAATATATCTTGCGAAAAACCTGCCATGTCTATTGCGTCGCAAAGGCCAACTCCGCCGGAAGCAGAGAAACCAACCGCCTTTTGTATGTGGCGATTCCCCGGCCTTCCAAAAAAACGCCGGTAGCGCAGAAATCTCATGGCGCGCAGAAGCTTGCTTCGATCAGCCCGCACTATGCCTCGGCTGAGGTTGGCGAAGACCTTACGGGTCCAAAATTTTGCCGTAACGGTGTGATCAAAACACACTACTGGAACGCCGGACTGTTTCGAGAATTCATCTTCGAAATCCCATTCATCCGATAGGCCGAGCGACAATAAAGCATTCGTTGCTGGCATAATACGACCAGGAAGAACATAGCCTCCGTCGTAAACACTGCCAACTCTCACTAGATCCTTCGTAGAGCGCGGTCGAAAGAACGATTGATACAATGCCATTGCCTCACTTTAACCTTCATGTTTAGAGCGAATTAATGCCTTCTGAATTTTTGTCGCAAGGCACGTCTGATATCTTACACCCGCAGGTAGGTGTCTCACGGCTTGAGGAATATAGCGGTGTCCCAGACGCCATTCGTACTCCAGATCTTGCGCCAGCCTTCTAGCGTTCTGTGAACTTCTGGCCAATTTTCCTCCGTATCCGGGCCGTCGGAATAGCTTCTCGATTCCGGCGCCGTCGAAGAGCTCGGCAAGAACCAGTTTACGTTGTCAATCACCAAAATCCCCCCGCGCTTTAGCTTTGGGATCACTCTGTAAGCACAAGTCCCTCTGTAGGCACCATCCACGAGGGCGAAATCGATACTTTCATCACTATAGTTCTGGAGTACCGAGGTATAAGCCTCCGCGTTCGCCTTAATATCAGTCGAATTGTCTTCGACCAAAAGATAGTCTACGTTTTTGACATTCCTGGAGCTCAATGAGTCACGAACTTTCTCATACCATTTACGGTTGTGCTCTACACTTGTAAGTTGGGCCATACGATCAGCAAACCACTTGGTGCTGCGGCCAGAACCAAATTCAACTCCAACATCAGAGGGACGTAAAAGCGTGTCTAATGCGCAGATCGCCGATCTTGTAATCCAAGGATCACTAGGTCTCAGTTTCTGATCGATCGCTAACGCGATTCGATTTGCGATGTATCGCGGCGTCAAATGCGATATTTTCTTCATTGTGGTGCCCTTGACTTGTTCATTTACCTTGTCCTTGGAGTGCGCCTCAGTTTCGTCATTTCGTCCGACCACACGGCGGTGAACAGCCATCCTATTCGCTTGCATTGCGCGAACCGAGGCTCTTGCGTAACGTCCTATTGGGGAGTTTTCCTAAGGAACAATTGCTTCACCTTGCGTAAAGGTTTAGCAACCAGCGCGTAGTCGAAAGAACCTGAACCGAGCCAACGACGGCGAGACTGTAGAGCTTCCAAATTGTGCCCGATGTGCGAGGCAAGGTTTCGCGTGCTGGCCCCGCCAACCATCATGTCCACCAAGACATGGCTAATGGCAGCGCTCCGGAATCCGTGGAGTTCAACTGCTCTCAGCATCCAATCGTAGTCCGATGCTACTTTGAGGTTGAGGTCGAACTCACCGACCGTGTCGGCCACCTTCCGCTTGACGTAGAATGTTGGATGAGCAGGCATCCAACCGGTCCGAAAACCCTTGGCGGGCCTAGGAGCGGCGCGCCAGCGTCGTACGACCCGTTTGTTGAGATGATTTTCAACAAAATCCAGATCGCCATGAACGATGTCGGTATGCTCGAGTCCCGCCGAAACTCGCCTCAGCGCTGTATGATCGTGGAAACAATCATCGGAATTTAGTACGCCTACCGCGTCTCCAGTATAAAGGCTCAGCCCTTTGTTGAGCGCATCGTACATTCCGCTGTCGGGTTCGCTGACCACCCGCATTTGGTCCTGCGGGTAAGACCGGACAATTGACAACGTCTCGTCCGACGAATTGCCGTCAACGATCACTAGTTCCTTGTCGCCATGATCCTGGACCAAGAAGCTATCGATGGTATGCCCGATTGTCGCCGCTGAGTTCCAACAGACGGTCAAGACCGAGATTTTCATGTCCAGGCGGCCCAACCTTCCTTATTGTGCCGCAACACGCATCCGATCTTCGTCAAGGCGCCGGTGCTCGGATTCCCGCTTTACCGTTTCGAGGTCGGACTGGACCATTTCCTGGACCATTGTCGCCAGCGACGTCGTCGCCTTCCACCCGAGAACGCGCTCCGCTTTCGAAGCGTCGCCGATCAGAAGCTCAACTTCGGTCGGTCTGAAATATCGCGGGTCCACCTCGACCAGAACGGCGCCTGATTTTGCGTCGATGCCTTTTTCTTCGATGCCGGAACCAACCCATCGGATCTCGGTCCCGACTTCGTTGAACGCAAGCTCGACAAAGCGGCGGACCGAGTTCTTCACCCCGGTTGCAAGGACATAGTCGTCGGGCACCTCATGCTGGAGAATTCTCCACATGCCTTCGACATAATCGCGGGCGTGCCCCCAATCCCGTTCAGCCGACAGATTGCCGAGGTAGAGCTTGTCCTGAAGGCCGAGGCTTATCGCGGCAGCCGCGCGCGTGATCTTGCGGGTGACGAACGTCTCGCCGCGCATCGGGCTCTCGTGATTGAACAGGATGCCGTTGGAAGCGTGGATATCGTAAGCTTCGCGGTAATTCACGGTGATCCAATACGCATAGATCTTTGCGGCCGCATAGGGCGACCGAGGATAGAAAGGCGTCGTCTCGCGTTGCGGGATCTCCTGCACTTTGCCGTAGAGCTCGGAGGTCGATGCCTGATAGAAACGCGTCTTTTTTGTCAAGCCAAGCAGTCGGATGGCTTCGAGGAGACGCAATGTGCCAATCGCGTCCGCATTCGCCGTATATTCTGCGGTCTCGAAGCTCACCTGGACATGCGATTGTGCGGCTAGATTATAAATCTCGTCGGGCTGCACCTCCTGGACGATGCGGATGAGGTTGGTGGCATCGGTCATGTCGCCATAGTGCAGCGATAGCCTTACGTTCTTTTCATGCGGATCTTGGTAGAGATTGTCGATGCGACCTGTATTAAACGAGGACGAGCGCCGCTTGATGCCATGGACATCGTAGCCCTTTGCCAAGAGAAGTTCCGCCAGATAGGCGCCATCCTGGCCGGTTATGCCGGTAATGAGCGCGACCTTCCTAGTCATTGTGCTTTCTCCGAGATCGAAACGACGGCATTTTCAACGCTGATCAGCGTAACTTTAGACATTGCAAATACCTTTTCAAAAAAGCTGGTGGTTATTCCATCCCGTGAGGCTCGTGAACCGCGGCTTGGGCTGCGTCGACTAGCGATCTTTGTCACCTATCAACGTGCGCCAAATCCCGTCAGCATGGTTCGGATGGTACGAAACACAATCAGCACGTCGAGCCAAGGGGAGAAATTCTTGATGTAGTAGAAGTCGTAGTGAAGTTTTTCCAGAACATCGTCCACGGCCGCAACGTGGCCCTGGTTGACTTGCGCCCATCCGGTAATGCCAGGCCGCACGATGTGCCGGTATCGATAGAACGGCAGCTCCGCTTCGTACCATTTCGAGAGTACGAGTGCTTCCGGCCGCGGACCGATCCAGCTCATCTCGCCGCGCAGGATGTTGAATGCTTGCGGCAACTCGTCGATCCTGGACTTTCTCAAGAATTGGCCCAAGCGGGTTATACGTGCGTCGCCGGCCTTCGTGATAGCCGCTTCCTTCTCGTCGATAACTGCGTCGCCGAGCTTCATCGTTCGAAACTTGTAGACCTCGTAAAGATGGCCTCTGTAGCCCATTCGCTTCTGTCTAAATAGCGAAGGTCCAGGTGAATCGATCTTTACGGCAATCGCCACGAATAACAGCAATGGCGAGAAGACAACGAGCACGAACAATGCAGAAGCCCAGTCTATTGCCTGCTTTGCTTTCAGATATGCTTGATTTGGATTCAAGGAACCCAGGGTATTTTCAGAGAGATGCTCTATCTCTACCCTGCCTGTGAGCGATTCGCTGATTTGCTTGACATGATAGACCGGTGTTCCCGAGAGCGCGCGGTCGGCGATGTATCGCTCCCACTTATCCGAAAGGTCGGCTCGAAGGTCGGCCACCACACCGGTCGCGTACTCGACGACCATGTCGGGTGAATGAATTCTGTGCCAGCTCACACCCGGTATGCTCTCCAGCCTATGGACGTCGCCGCCAGGAATTATCGCCAGCCGGTGTGCATCGAGCCTACGCGTGACCAGGCTCAAGCCAAAATACCACAATGTCGATTGAATGAAGCTCGCTGCAGCCTGGAACCGGCTATAATCGAACCTGAAGAAGAAAATGGTAGCGAACACCAAGCCGTAGGTCAGGGCGAAGGTCGGCAAAATGTAACCAGCCGCTGCGACGCCCGGGAAATTCCCGATGCGCTTGTAAAAGAAATAGCCTGTCGTGTGTGCGATGAATGCTGCAAAAATCGTAACCTGCATGTTCGATGACCAGATTACCCGGGGATCAACCGACATGCGGACCAGCGCCGGCAGCAGAATCGCGAATGTCAATCCGCCAAGCAGTTGAAAGCGCATCCGGAGCAGGAGGTGCCTTCGATTGGGTAAATGGATGGTGGTGGTGTTCAAATTGAATCCCGCGAACCGGGTCCCATGAAACCTAGGTCTTCACTTGGCAAGATGCTGCTCTCGCCCAACGCTCGAATAGGCTATGCCTTCCTTCACGACGTCCTCGCCGCGGTAGACGTTTCGAAGATCGACCATCACTGGCGTCGCCATAAGTGCACGGAGCCGCTTCAGATCCAACGACCGAAACGCGTTCCACTCGGTGACGATGACGAT
This sequence comes from Mesorhizobium sp. M0060, assembly GCF_040323155.1. NCBI lineage: Bacteria > Pseudomonadati > Pseudomonadota > Alphaproteobacteria > Hyphomicrobiales > Phyllobacteriaceae > Mesorhizobium > Mesorhizobium sp. M0060. Next base: position 74,141 of record NZ_JAMYUP010000022.1, on the reverse strand, counting down.
CGCATGCGAACCGTCGGCCACTGCGTAGGCGCTTTCCCCGAATTCAATGCCCTCGATCATCTTGCGTGCCTGCTCCATGCCGACCGGATCATAAGCCTTGATCGAAGCGCCCGCATCCTTGAGCGCCTGAATGATGGCCAATGAGGGGGCATCGCGCATATCGTCGGTGTTCGGCTTGAACGTAAGGCCGAGGATACCGATGGTTTTGCCGCGAACCGAGCCGCCGCAGGCCTCGACCACCTTGCGCGCCATTGCCCGTTTGCGCTGATCGTTTATCGACACCGTCGTTTCAATAAGCCGTACGGGGCTTGCCGCGTCCTGCGCGGTCTTGACCAGCGCCAGCGTATCTTTCGGGAAACAGGAGCCGCCATAGCCCGGCCCGGCATGAAGAAACTTTGCGCCGATGCGGTTGTCCATGCCGATGCCGCGCGCGACGTCCTGCACATCGGCTCCCAACCGCTCGCAGAGATCGGCAATTTCGTTGATGAAGGTGATCTTCATGGCCAGAAACGCGTTGCCGGCATATTTGGTAAGCTCTGCCGTACGCCGGCTCGTATAGAATATCGGCGCGACATTCAGCGAGAGCGGGCGGTAGATCTCGCCCATGACGGCTTTTGCCCGTTCGGCATCGGTGCCGACAATGATGCGGTCGGGCCGCTTGAAGTCCTCGATCGCCGATCCTTCGCGAAGAAATTCCGGATTGGAGACTACCGCAAAATCAGCAGTGGGATTTTGCTCGCGGATGATCCGTTCCACCTCATCGCCGGTACCGACGGGGACGGTCGATTTCGTCACCACGACCGTAAACCCCTTGAGTGCGCGACCAACTTCGGCGGCCGCGTCATAGACGAAGGACAGATCGGCATGGCCATCGCCACGCCGTGATGGCGTACCCACGGCAATGAAGACGACATCCGATTGAGAAACCGCATCAGCCAGATTGTCGTCGAAACGCAAGCGGCCTTGCGCGGTGTTGGTGGTGACGAGGTCGTCGAGCCCCGGCTCATAGATCGGTATCTTGCCGAGTTTGAGCATGGCAAGCTTTTCCGCATCACGATCGACGCAGCAGACCTGATGGCCAAAGTCGGCGAAACAGGCGCCCGAGACGAGCCCAACATAGCCGGCACCAATCATTGTTATTCGCATACCGCGTACTCCCAATCAGCGCCGATGAGATGATCTCGCCAGGCAGCGCCTATTCCCCACCGAACGACGGCTACCGCACTCCCGGGTGAAACCCGAGAGCGCATCGTACAACAATTTACATCACGACGCCGCCTTGATGTTGCGGCTACGCGATTGCTACGAGATCCTTGGCATCCAAGTCGACAGGGATTTCGCCATTCATAATGGCCACCAGAACCCGGGCTCGTCCAGCTGGATCGAGCCGGTCAAGGCGACCGATCGTTTCCGCGAGAGGGCCCGAAAGGATTCGGACCGAGGCGCCCGCTGCAAGGCCTCCACTGAAATCAAGCAGCCCGTCCTTACCGGTCAATGCAATGAAACGCTCTACCAGACCCGAGGGGACCGGCAAAGGCCGGTCGCCTTGCGTGACGAGGGAACGCACACCGAATGTTCCATTGACCGAGCGCCAACGTTGCAGTCCGAGGTCAAGGGCGATGAACATATAGCCCGGGAAATAGGCCGCCGACCGGGTTTCGAGACGCCGGGCATGACGCACGGTTTTCTCGCAGCGAGGCACAAACGGCTGAAATCCCTGGATCTGGAGATGCCTTTCGGCGACATGCTCCTTTCCGGGAAAGACGCTGGCCGCGTACCAGCGGGTTGCCGGCGCGACTGTCGGCTCTGGCGACAGGATGGTCGCCTTACTCGTTGTTTTTTCCGCGCTAATCACGTGTCTCCCTCTCAGGGCGGGCATATCGGCGCCAAGGGTTACGACAGTGTGTCGATGCCAGCAAGCACCCATGCCGCGAGAATCAGGGTGATTCATAGAAAACTTACCCGCAAATTGTCCATGAAATTAGCTATGCCTAAATAATCATCGGGCCGCTTTCTTTTTCAGCTGCCCGACATGCGATATCGGGCAATTCGCTGTGACGCGTAGCTCTTTGGTTACATTGGCGCGGCGATCCCCGGTTGTTCTGGTGCTTAGTCCACGGACTTGAAGCTAATGTGACGGGTCGCCGGTATGTCGTTGCGCAACAGATGCCTGCAGAGCCATTCCAGTTTGCGATAAAAAGCTGTTTCGATAGGCCGGCACTGAGACAGAATTGCCAGCAAGCCACGAAACCCCGATCATGGCACAGCGATGGTGCTTGACCGGATTCACGAACGCTTTAGCAGCGACCAGACAGCCGGCACCAGGCTCGCGGCCAGCGCAACCTTGATCAGATCGCCGACGATAAAGGGCACCACCCCGAACTGCCACGACTTTTCCGGGCCGATCAACAGCGCCAGCCAGGCAAAGCCCATCCCCATCATGACGATCTCGGCCACCAGCATCGCATTGAAGAGCTTGATAGGATGGCGATCCCAGCCACGGTCGGCAGCCCAGCCGACGATCGCCGCCATGACGACGAAGCCGGCTAAATAACCGCCGGTCGAACCGAGCATGTAGGCAATGCCGATGCCCTTTTCCGGCGTGCTCTGGAACACTGGAACGCCCCATGCGCCCTCGGCCATGTAGAGAAGCAGCGTGGCGACGCCGAGGCGCATTCCGAAGGCGGCGGCGATCAGAAAGACAGCGAGCGTCTGCATCGAGATATCGACCGGTCCGAGCATGACCTTCGTCTTGGCCGACAAGATCAGCAGCAGCGTTCCGGCGATCGCCAGTAAAAGCTGTCCCGCCAGCCGGGCCGCGCCCTTTTCAGGCAGAGCGAGAGAAATAAGCGGACGCATCGTCGTTGAAATTGCCATGGTCTTCCCCGTTCCGGATTGCCGCGAGCGCGGCCTTGCGTTTTCCTATATTGGCTTCCGTGCTATGCGGCAATCGGTTTTGCCCTCCCCCCAAAAAAGGTCGCGACGTTCGCATGGCGCTGAAATTCGATACACGCTTCGACCCGTCCTACGGCCAGGGCGTGAGCGTTGCGCCCGACGTGCTTCGAATCACGGCCCCGAATCCAAGCCCGTTCACCTTTCACGGAACCAACAGCTATATCGTCGGGCGCGGGACGCTGGCGGTGATCGATCCGGGTCCGGATGACGAGGCACATCTTCAAACGCTGCTCGAAGCGATAGGGACGAGGCCGGTCAGCCATATCTTCGTCAGCCACACGCATCGCGACCATTCGCCACTGGCGGCGCGGCTGAAGCAGCACACCGGTGCGGCGGTTCTGGCGGAAGGCCGGCATCGTCCGGCGCGGCCGTTGCGCACCGGCGAGGTCAATCCGCTCGATGCCAGCGCTGACATCGAGTTCGTTCCGGACGTCGCGCTGCCGGATAATATGGTGATCGACGGTGACGGCTGGGCGATCCGGACGGTGCTGACGCCCGGCCATACCGCCAATCACGCGGCCTTCGCACTGGAAGGAACCGGCATCCTTTTCTCGGCTGATCATGTCATGGCGTGGTCGACTTCCATCGTCGCGCCGCCGGACGGCGCCATGGCCGACTACATGACATCGCTCGATCGGTTGATCGAACGCGACGACCGGCTGCTGTTGCCCGGCCATGGCGGGCCCGTGACTGAGCCGCGCAACTTCATGCGCGTATTGAAAACACATCGCAAAATGCGCGAACGGGCGATTCTGGAGCGGATCAACAGCGGTGACCGGACGATCAAGAACATGGTGGAGGCGATCTATCGCGACACCGACGCGCGTCTGCACGGCGCCGCCGGCCTGTCGGTACTTGCCCATCTGGAAGATCTGGTGGCGCGTGGCTTGGTCCACACCGATGGCGCGCCGGCCATAGACGGCATTTTTTCGCCGGCAAAGTAGTATCCCTCGGATATCACTCCGCCGGCGCCACGCCCACCTGGCCGGCGACTTCCTGGTCTAGCTCGGCAAGGAAATCGGTGATGCGCGCTGCATTGTCGCCAAGGTCATGGCGGCCGTAACGCGAGGCCGAGCGCATATCAACGATGATCGCATCGCCATCATCGCTCACACGGATGGCGACATCGACGGGAAGGCCAAGCAGGAAGCTCTTGGCCACCGCCTCGATCGTCACCTCACTTTGCCTTACTGCGTCGGGAAATGGCGCCGCGAGCTGCCAGCCCCGCCGATCGAGCACGGTTTTGACCGCCTCCAGAACGCGATCGAATGGCAAGCTGTAGCTGCGTCCAGTAACAAGCGGATAAGCTTCGGTTTGCAGGCGCTGCTCGCCGGGCGTCGGCGGCAAAAGCTCGTTCATATCCTTTGTCCGGATAGAAATATCGAGCGCTGGCGGATCGTCGAAATCCGTCGAGATGTCGCGCAGCGGCGGATAAGTCGCCGCCCAATAGGCCGCGACAGCGTAAGGGATGAGCACCAGAAGCGCCAACAAAGCGCCGGCGGTCAGGTCGCGGCCGCCGCGATCACCGAAATTCCACAATCGCGCAAAGGCAAACCCGGCAAACAAAAGCGCGAACGCGGCCAGCAAGGCGACAACGCCGAGCACCCACAGGAAAGCCGGCGTCTCGACGAGATCATATCGGTGGCCGATGAGAGCGGTCAGCAGCAGGACCGCCGAAAAAGCGCCGGTGCGCCGCGACCAACCGGCAGCCCTCGACGTTTGTCGCTCGAGAATTACCGTCATTGTTTTCCGCGCTGCCCCAACCCGAACAAAGGCATAGTGCCTTTCAGCGGCGGCTTGAAGGCGAAAAGACGCCGCATCTCCGTCAATCCGTCGGCAGGTGATAGTCCCTGAACTGCTGACGCAAGGTAATCTTCTGAATCTTGCCGGTGGCTGTATGTGGAATTTCGCCGACAAAGGCGACGTCGTCCGGCATCCACCACTTCGCCACCTTGCCGTCCATGAAAGCCAGGATGTCCGTCTTGGTCGGCTCCCTGCCCGGCTTGCGGACGATCACGAGCAAAGGCCGCTCGCCCCATTTGGAATGCGGAATGCCGATGGCGGCGGCCTCCGCCACGTCCGGATGGCCGACAGCGAGGTTCTCGAGTTCGATGGTCGAGATCCATTCACCACCCGACTTGATCACGTCCTTGGCGCGATCGGTGATCTGCATGTAGCCGCCGGGATCGATGTGCGCGACATCACCGGTATCGAACCAGCCTTGTTCATCGAACTGTTCGGATCCGACACCGTCATAATAGGCGCGTGCGACAGCCGGCCCGCGGACCTTGAGCCGGCCGAAGGTCTTGCCATCCCATGGCAGTTCGTTGTCGCTGTCGTCCGTCACCTTCATTTCGATGCCGAACGGCGTAAAGCCCTGCTTCTGCTGGACGTCGAGGCGGGCCCCGCCCTTCAGCCCGGCATAGTCCGGCTTCAGGGTGCACAGCGTGCCGAGCGGCGACATCTCGGTCATGCCCCAGGCGTGGACGACCTGGACATCGTAATGGTCCTGGAACTTCGTCGTGAGCGCGCGTGGACAGGACGAGCCGCCGATGACGACTTTCTGCAGATAGGGTAATTTCTTGCCGGTCTCTTCCAGATGCTGGAGGAGCATCATCCACACCGTCGGCACGGCGGCGCTGAAGGTCACCTTCTCGGTGTCGAGCAGCTCGTAGAGCGAAGCGCCATCCATCTTGCAACCGGGCATGACCAGCTTGGCGCCAATCATCGGCGCGCTCTGGGCAAGGCCCCAGGCGTTGGCGTGAAACATCGGCACGACCGGCAATATGGTATCGCGTGACGACAGGCCCATGGCATCGGGCATCGCGGCGATCATGGCGTGCAGCACGTTCGAACGATGGCTGTAGAGGACGCCCTTCGGGTCGCCCGTCGTGCCCGAGGTGTAGCACATGCCGGCGGCGGTGTTTTCATCGAATGTCTTCCAGGCGAAGTTGCCGTCGGCTTCAGCAAGCCATTCCTCATAGCCGACGACCTTGGGTAGCGCAGTTTCCGGCAAATGCGCCTTGTCGGTCAGCACGATAACCTGCTTCAGCGACTTGACCGCGCCGGCGATCTTTTCGAGCAGCGGCAGGAAGGTCAGGTCGACGAAGATCGCCTTATCCTCGGCATTGTTCATGATCCAGGTGATCTGCTCGGGAAAGAGCCGCGGGTTGAGCGTGTGATAGATCGCGCCGACACCCATGATGCCGTACCAGGTCTCGATGTGGCGCGCGGTGTTCCAGGCCAGGGTCGCGATACGGTCGCCAAGCCCGAAACCGTCACGCTCGAGCCGCTCAGCGACCTTCAGGGCACGATGATGGATTTCGGCATATGTGCTGCGCACGATCGGCCCCTCGATCGAGCGCGACACGATCTCGCGTCGGCCGTGCTGCCGCTCGGCATTGTCGATCAGCTTGTGGCAAAGCAGCGGCCATTCCTGCATCAGCCCGAGCATTTTGTTCCTCCCGTTATTTTTTGCGCCATTGTGGGACGAACCGGCCGATTGTCCAGTCGTGACCGGGCTGGAGCGGTGCATAGACCGAAATGAGGCCGAATTCGCCACAATCCGGCCATGCTCGGCGTTAACGTTGATTAATGGGTGGGGCGCGATTGGCGAATGAAAGAGGTTCGCATGGACGCGCAGCTCGACGACAAAGCCCTCGAAGATACGCTTGCCGAAAGCCTGGCTGATCTGGTGGCGACCGATGTGGCGCCGGCCGATCTGGTTCCCGACGGCAAAACCGTTTCCGAAGATGAATTCGTCGAGGTCGTCGGCGGCGCCCTCGAAGCGGTTGGCGGCACGCTCTTGTTCAAGATGTGCGTCGAGAACGAGGGCGAAGCCCAGCACGTCGCCGCCGCCTGCGTCGGCGATGGCGGCAATCGCCAGTTCCTGCTGCTCACCTTGCCGACCAGCGGCGGCGCGCTGAAGGTCGAGACCACCTCGAAAAGCACCAATCCGGTGGCCGGCATTGCCGCCGCCTATGCCGGGCTGATGGACGCATTCCAGGCCGCCGCCTGAGTTTTCGGCGAAGCGGAAGAAAGAGGCGAGACTTCCCCCCCGCGGGCGACGCCCGCCTGGTGGCAGGCAGGTCTTGCGCAAGGCTCTTGCCAGACACATCTTGGGGTTGAGGCAAGGAGATTCGACATGGACCAAATCGCAAACCCGGCACCCGGCTTTCAGCGCAATCCGGGCAAGACGATCACCGTCGAGCCTTACAAGGGCACCGTGATGGTGCGCGCCGGCGATGTCGTCATCGCCTCATCCGGCAAGGTCAAGGTGCTGACCGAATCGCCCTATTCCCCTGTTTTCTACGTTCCGTTTGACGACATCGACTTCAAGCAACTTGGCAAGACCGAACACTCGACCCATTGCCCCTACAAGGGCAATGCCAGCTATTGGAGCGTGCTGCCCGCCGGCGATGCAGGCAAGGATGCGATGTGGGCCTATGAGCAGCCCTTCGACGAGATGGCGGACATCCGCGATCACGGCGCGTTCTATCCAAACAAGGTGATCATTGAGGCCACGCCCGACTGATCAGTCGGTGGTGCCTTCATCGCCAACACCGTCTGCATCGTCGAGCCGCACGAAGGTAAGGCCTTTCTCCTTCAGCGCCAGAAGCCCCTGAACCACGCCTTCGCCGGCCGCATGGGTCGGCTGGTTGATATGAGCGATGATGACGTCGCCGTCCTTTGCCGCGGCAATGCGCCGGGCGGTCTCTTTTGCACCGAGCAATGAGCCGCCGTCGCCGTTGATCGAGAATCCGGCGACCTTGAAGCCAAGCTTGCGTATCATTGCGATTGCCGACGGGCTGTATTCGGCGGTTGCGCCGCGAAACCATTTCGGCGCCGGTTCGCCGGTCACGGCGAGAGCGGCGGCACCGGATTCGACCTCGGCCAGCACGGCCTTCGGGCTGCCGGCACTGCGAATGCCGTAGACCCTTTGCGGCGTGTCGACGGCCGGGACGTGACGGCCGCCATGGTTTTCCAATTCGAACAGTTCGGGATGGGCCCGCATGATCTCGACGGCGGCGGCGTTGTGCTTCAGCCAGATGCCGGTGACGAAAATGGTGGCGGGAATCTTGTTTTCCACCAGCGCCGAGAGAATCCGGGTGTCGGTCCTTCCGCCGCACGCATCGAGCGTCAGCGCGACGCGGCCGCTGCCCGCCTCGGCCTTGATGTGCAGTGTCGGTTCGACGAGCAACTGGGCGTTGCTTGCCGAGACGGCCCACAGCCATATCGCAACTGCGCAAAAATGTTTTTGGAACAGGCGCATTGATCGTTTCCAGGTCGGCCGGATCAAGGTTGAAGCGGCGACCCCAAGACCGGCATCAAGGCGGAAATCGGGACGATGCCCCTGCAAAAGCGTCGGCAGCGGCAATTTGACCGCGGGCCTGATCTTTGGCAAGCGCGAGGTCACAATGCGTGCTCCACGTCCTTAACCGTACGTGAAAGGATCGCGCGCACCGCGTCGACAACCGCTTTGACCTCTAGCCGCCAGACGCAGCAAGCCTTGCTCGGATCGGGCCGACGGCACAGGTCCCTGGCTATGCACTCGCAAGGCATGGAGGGCCGCAGCGTAACATTGGCCACCCCGACAGGACCCCACACGGCCGGGTCGGTCAGGCCGAAGAGGCCGACAACCGGCGTTCCCGCGGCGGCGGCCATGTGCATCGGGCCACTCTCGTTCCCGAGAAACAGGCGTGCCTGTCCGAGGACCGCCAGCAGCGTTGCAAGCGACAGCGCCCCGACCATGTTGACGATCGGCGAAGCGGCCTTGGCGATGATGCGCTCGGCAGATGCCCGTTCATCGGGGCCGCCGACAAGCAGGAAGTCCAACCCGGTCTGCCGCGAAATCTCGTCGATCGCCAGCGCAAAACGTTCCGGCTGCCATTGCCGCCCCCGGAAGCTCGCTCCCGCATGAACGGCTATGAAGGCGTTACGCCGAAGATGATGCCGGTCGAGAAGCGCCAACGCCCTGGCGGTCTCCATCGGCAGCGGCTGAATCGTTGGGACCTGCGCACGCAACTCCACGCCAAGCGCCTCAAGCGGCGAAAGATAGCGGTAGAGATAATGCTGGCCACCAAAGCCAAACGGCTTGGCTAGGACGTTGGCGGGCTGGCGTTCCAGCCAGCGCAACGGTTTTTCGGGAGGATCGTATCCGACGCGGGTCTTGGCATTGACGAGCCTGACGATGATGCGTGAGGTTTTGGAATCGGCCAGGTCGATGGTCAGGTCAAACCGGAAGCGGCGCAGCGCCCGCACCATCGCGTAAAGCTCGCGGCCACGCTCCAGAGGGGTGCCACGCATCCGTACGCGCCGGAACGCCACCACGTCCGAGGCGATGCCATGAGCCACCAGGAAACTGGCAAAGCTCGCCTCGCAAAGGAACACGATCCTGGCCCTTGGATATTGGAGGCGCAGGTTACTGGCGAGCGCGGAGGCGAGGACAAGATCGCCGATGAATTTCGTCTGGAGGATGAGAATCGAGCGGACGTGCGTGGGCGGGTTCTGCAACATCTGTTTCTGGCACCGGGGCGGGTTCGGGAGCCGGAAACTGGGCAGAAACGATGTCGGGATTTGGAGCCGTCACGCGCACGTTCGCGTGAATTCGGTTACAAATCGGTAAGGTCAGATTCTGATGGACTCAACTCTTATCCGCGGCCGTTCTTTCCTTATCCGCGGCCGTTCTTTGCAGCCTACACCGCCGCTTGCGCGGCGCATCTATCGGTTCCAGATCGACCAGATCAAAGTCGAAACGGCGATCCGAAAACCGGCGTCAAGGCACCAGGTCACAGTGCGTGCTCCACGGCCTTAGCCGTGCGTGAAAAGGCTCGCGCAATGCGCCAACAACCGGATGACCTCCAACCATCAGACGAAAGCATTGTTCGCATTCGACCAGCGGCACAGTTCTCTGGTCACACAGTGCAAGATGGCCCGAGCCCGACTTCACGCCAGCTATTGCCCCCCAATCTGTGGCTCGTCACCGCCCTCGTTTGCACTCCGCGCGAACACTGATGATGGTGCAAGGCGTGCTGGGTTTACCGAGGGCTGTCGGTGTGGCTTTTCCTGGGGACTTTGAGACTTCGACCAAACAAAATACAGCGAGCCCATCTTCATGACCGGCACGCGCCGGTCGCGTTCGCGGGCTCGCAATTCGCGATAGGTCTTCATCTTCAGAGTGCCGCCCGGCAACCTGATACGCACTGCCATCGGTCCAACTCCCGTTGTGCAATGCAGCAATTGTGTGCAATGCGGTAAGTAGAGACCTTCCGTTACGGAAGAGTCAACAGCCGATCATCGACTTTTGTGAGCTATTTTCTAGGAGGCTGGAGCCGAGGTCCGACGGACATCAATGCTTTGGCTGGCCGTGAGGTGGGATCCGCCTAGCGGCTGCTCGCTGACGGGGGGTGGCGGCTCGACCACCAGGTGAAATAGATCCGGCCGATCTTGACGACGGGGGTGCGGCGGGCGCGCTCGCGGTCGCGCAATTCGCGGTACACCTTCACCTTCAGCGTGCCGCCAGGCATCCTGATACGCACCGCCATCGATTCCGCCGCCCCATTGTGCAATGCAGCACCAGAGACCTTCCGTGGCGGAAGAGTCAATGCCTGCCTCCTGACTATTTCTGGGACTAGTTGAGCGGCCGTCGGAGGTTGGGCGCGCAAGGCGGTTCCTGATCCCGCACGGAGGCGTCAGTGCCCAGCCGAGATCGTCGGATGCGCGGGTTATTTCTTGGGCGAGGATTTTTTGGGCGAGGATGGGCGATCGGACATGCCGCTCGGCCACCAGATGACGAAGTAATTGCCGACCTGCCAAACCGGCACCTCGCGCTTCTGCTCGCGGCGCCGCAGCTCGTCCCTTTTCTTGATCTTCAAGGTCCCGCCCGGAAGCCTGATTCTTATCGTCACGTGTCCTCCCGTACCCCCTAAAGCTACGAACGATAGACGGGAACAGTTTCATCCCGGCTAAGCAATTTCGTCCAGGTCAGGCAATTTCGGGGCCGGTAGACGCAGCGCGCCAGACCGCAGCGAGATCGCCGGAACCGGCTTCATTTGAAGAAATCCGCAATGCCGTTGATGGCCAGCACCGCATAGACGATCGGTCCGGCGATAAAGGCACAATAGAGGCAGAGGATCGCCGCCAGCACCAGCAGCAGCGGCTTGTCGCGGCCGACCGCGCGGAGTTCGGATTTCACCGTCCAGCGCGCCGCAGCCCTTTGTTCATCATGCTGCGCGGAGGGATCCACTAGACAGTGCAATATTCTTGCCGGGCATCCAAGGTCGCGATGCGCCAAGCTCGGCGCCAGGCCGTAAGAATTTCCATGGTTCACCGTGCTTATCTGTCCGAATCCCTTCGATCAGATTTATTCAAGTCCCCGGCTTTCGCAGCCTGTACCGCCGCCTGCGCGGCAGCCAGCCTGGCGATCGGCACCCGGTAGGGCGAACATGACACATAGTCGAGCCCGACCTTCTCACAGAAATGGATCGAGGCCGGGTCGCCGCCATGCTCGCCGCAGATGCCGAGCTTGATGTCCGGTCGCGTTGCCCTGCCCTTTTCGACCGCCATCCGCACCAGCTCGCCGACACCGTCTATGTCGAGCGACACGAACGGATCCTGCTCGATGATGCCTTTTTTCCGGTAAGTCTCGAGGAACGAGGCCGCGTCGTCGCGCGAGATGCCGAAGGTGGTCTGGGTCAAATCGTTGGTGCCGAAGGAGAAGAATTCGGCCGCCTCGGCGATGACATGGGCGCGGATCGCGGCGCGCGGCAGTTCGATCATCGTGCCGGTGAGGTAATCGATCCTGACGCCCGTCTCCTCCATCACGCTTTTGGCGACGGCATCGATGCGCGCCTTGACGAAGTCGAGCTCCTTCACCAGTCCCACCAGCGGCACCATGATTTCCGGAACCACCAGCGCGCCCGCCTTCCTGCCGGCCTCGACCGCTGCCTCGAAAATGGCGCGCGCCTGCATCTCGGCGATCTCGGGATAGGAGACGGCAAGCCGGCAGCCGCGATGGCCGAGCATTGGATTGAACTCGTGCAGCGCTTCGGTACGCCGCCGGAGCTTGTCCGGCGACACGTTCATGGCCGTGGCGACCTCGGCCACCTCCTCCTCGGTCTTGGGCAGGAATTCGTGCAGCGGCGGGTCGAGCAGGCGGATCGTCACCGGCAGGCCGGCCATGATCTCGAACAGTTCGAGGAAATCCGAGCGCTGCATCGGCAAGAGCTTGGCCAGCGCCATTCGCCGATCCTTTTCCGTGTCGGCCAGGATCATCTCACGCATGGCAACGATGCGGTCGCCGTCGAAGAACATGTGCTCGGTGCGGCAAAGCCCGATGCCCTCGGCGCCGAAGGAACGCGCCATGCGCGCATCGAGCGGCGTCTCGGCATTGGTGCGCACCTTCATGCGGCGGGCGCCGTCTGCCCATTCCATGATGGCGGCGAAATCGCCCGAGAGTTCCGGCTGCAGCATCGGCACCGCGCCCTTCAGCACCTGGCCGTTGCCGCCGTCGATGGTGATGATGTCGCCCTTGCGGAAGGTCGCTCCCATCGCCATCAGCGTGCCGGCCTTGTAGTCGACGCGCAGCGAGCCCGCGCCCGAAACGCAAGGCTTGCCCATGCCGCGCGCCACCACGGCGGCGTGGCTGGTCATGCCGCCGCGCGTCGTCAGGATGCCTTCGGCCGCATGCATGCCGTGGATGTCTTCGGGGCTGGTCTCGATGCGCACCAGGATCGCCTTGCGGCCTTGCGTCTTGGCCTCCTCGGCATCGTTCGAGGAAAAGACGATCTCGCCGGTGGCAGCCCCCGGCGAAGCCGGCAGGCCGACGCCGATGATGTCGCGCGCCGCCTTCGGATCAATGGTCGGATGCAACAACTGGTCGAGCGAGGCCGGGTCGATGCGGGCGACGGCCTCCTCCTTTGAAATCAGTCCGTCCCTGGCCATGTCGACGGCAATCTTCAGCGCCGCCTTGGCGGTGCGCTTGCCGGACCTGGTCTGCAGCATCCACAATTTGCCGCGCTCTATCGTGAATTCGAGATCCTGCATGTCGCGGTAATGTTTTTCCAGGCGGTCGGAGATGCTGACGAATGCCTGGAAGGCATCCGGCATCAGCTTCTGCAGCGACGGCTTGTCGGAGCCGGCGGCAATGCGTGCAGCCTCGGTGATGTTCTGCGGCGTGCGGATGCCGGCAACGACATCCTCACCCTGGGCGTTGACCAGGAACTCGCCATAGAGCTGCTTTTCCCCGGTCGACGGATTGCGCGTGAAGGCGACGCCGGTGGCCGAAGTGTCGCCCATATTGCCAAAGACCATGGCCTGGACGTTGACCGCCGTGCCCCAGCTTTCGGGAATGTCGTGCAGGCGCCGATAAGTGATGGCGCGGTTGTTCATCCAACTGGAAAACACCGCGCCGATGGCGCCCCACAGCTGCTCGTGCGGATCCTGCGGAAACGGCTTGCCGAGCTCCTCCTCGACCTTGGCCTTGTAGAGCGCGATCACGCCTTGCCATTCGATGGCCGTCAGCTCGGTGTCGAGCTCATGGCCGAGGCCGCCCTTCTGGTCTTCGAGGATTTCCTCGAAGACCTCATGGTCGAGGCCCATGACGACATCGGAATACATCTGGATGAAACGGCGGTAGCTGTCATAGGCAAAGCGCGCATCGCCTGAATCGGCCGCCAAGGCTTCGACAGTCTCGTCGTTCAGGCCGAGATTGAGCACGGTATCCATCATGCCAGGCATCGACGCGCGCGCACCTGAGCGAACCGACACCAAAAGCAGTTTCGAGGGATCGCCGAAGCGACGCCCGGTGAGCCGGCCGATATGGTCAAGCGCGACCGCAACGTCCGCCTCCAGCGAGGCCGGATAAGTGTGGCCGTTGGCGTAATAGGCGTTACAGAGCTCGGTGGTGATGGTGAAGCCCGGCGGCACCGGCAGGCCCAGGCTGCACATTTCGGCCAGGTTGGCGCCCTTGCCGCCGAGCAGATTGCGATCGCCGGCACGGCCTTCCGCCGCGCCGTCGCCAAAGGTGTAGACCCATTTGGTCATGCTTGCTCCCCGGTTGCAGGAGATTGGAAATAATGACAAATCGAGCGATATGATGCTGCAGTGCGAAAGGCAAGGCATCGACCAAGCCGACCGGCCTCTACAATCGATTAATGAAAAGCGGCGCCGAGAAGACTTGCCTTTCAGGCGTTTTTCTACACGAGAACACAGCAAGAACATGAGCCAGAACTTTGAGGCTGACCGAAAACTCGAATACCCGAACATACCGGCGACAGGTGGAATGCTGGACAGCGTGAGGGCTCTCTACTGGGCCGCTTTCTGCGGTCGTTTGCGGACTATAGCTGACCTATTCAATCTCTGCCGAAGGGTTGGCCGGAGGGCTTCAAGCGGGCGTCTGTGATGCGCCCGCCAAGCCGCTGCCCGTTCCCTACTTCGAGGAACCAGGAAGAAATCTTGAGCGCCACAGAAAAATGCCGGCAGCACCATCGGCAGGCGGTTCCACCACGTCGATCCTGCCGTGAAAAAATGGCTTTCTGAGCGAATAGCCTCAAACCGCCTCCACAGCGATGATTGCGAACGAGACAGTTCAGACAGAGCGGTAGTATCTTCGTCGTTGAGCTTTCCCTCGGCTCGTTTTATAAGGCCGCGCGCAGCGGGCACGTTGCGGCTATTGGGGCGTCGCCAAGTGGTAAGGCATCGGTTTTTGGTACCGACATTCCCAGGTTCGAATCCTGGCGCCCCAGCCATCGCTCAAGGGTCCATTCCTGACACATAGGTTACGATTTATACCGGAGACATAGGTAACCCGCGCGAATTCCGGACAACTAAGGGAGACTGGCCGTGCATCTTAGTTACTTATTGCTTTGCGCGATAAGCCTTGCTGATTGGTTGGGGGCGCTTGCTCGCGTTGGCGCGTAGACCAGTCCAATGACCTATTTTCGGCTCATTGTACTATTGCGCTTGTTCTCGCCATCCATTCCCACCGATACCAGTCTACGAATCTGCCGAGACCGATTTCCAGTGGGGTTTGTGGTTTAAATCCGAAGTCCTGCTCCAGCAATGTCATGTCAGCGAATGTCCGCGCCACATCGCCGGCCTGCATCGGCTCGAACTGGCGGTTCGCCTTTACGCCTAACAGATTCTCCAGAATATCAATGAAGTCGCCCAGTCGAGCTGGCTGGTTGTTCCCGACATTGTAGAGCCTGCTGGGCGGAACGTCCGTTAAGGGTGGCTTGTCGAGCACAGCAACAATGGCCTCCACGACGTCGTCTATGTATGTAAAATCGCGCCACATCTCGCCATTATTGAAGACGCCGATCGCCTTGCCTTGAAGCATGGCCTTTGTGAACGTCCAATAGGCCATGTCAGGCCGGCCGAAGGGACCATAGACAGTGAAAAATCGGAGACCGGTCTGAGGCAGGCCAAACAGATGAGCGTAAGTGTAGCTCATCAATTCATCCGACTTTTTCGTGGCCGCATACAGTGACACCGGATGGTCGACCCGATCGTCCTCGCTGAAAGGTACTTTCTGGTTGCCTCCATAAACGGAGCTCGATGATGCATAGACCAAATGCTCAAAGTCGGGGCAGCCACGACAAAATTCTAGGACCTCAAGATGACCGGAGATGTTGGAGCGGATGTAGGCTCGAGGGTTTTCCAACGAATGACGTACCCCAGCCTGTGCCGCGAGATGAACAACCTTTGTTATTTTCTGTCCGCTCAGGGGTCTCGTAAGCCCTACTGGATCGGCAATATCAGTCTCAAGAAAGAAAAACCCTCGCTGTTCGAGCAGGCGTGCGAGACGAACTCTTTTCAACGTCGGGTCATAATAGTCGTTCAAATTGTCGACACCGATAACGTCGTCGCCACGCTCCAGAAGCTTGAGGCAAACATGGCTTCCAATAAAACCAGCTGCACCTGTGACCAAAATTGGCAAGCGACTATTCCTCTCGACGATACGGGTATTTTAGGACATCTTTTCAGTCCGCTTCCACGGAGCGGAGCTAGGTACCATTGCTAGTTCGGCAGTTCAACCGGTGCTACCTCCGATCAATGTTCGAACCGAGCCTCCAGAACCTTACCGTCGATCAGGGTGCCTGCACATGATCCTTATCTGGTGCGGCCATCGCGAACCATGCTCCCTGCGCGTCTGAGGAACTATATCACTGGTCGATCGGTCCAGGACCGATTTCGCCCAACTCGCGAGCTTGCCGACGTTCCTCAAATCTCTGCCGCGGGTTGGTGCATTGGCGGGTCCGAGCCTCATACTAATGGCGAGATCCGCCGCCGTGATATTCTGGTTCACCGTAATCTCACTAGCAACTGTGCCTGGCAGACTCGTTTCCTGCGAGCGGCAAAGCCAAACTTGTCATCTCCGATGTCGGCAACCTCAGTTGCGGATGATGTCGGGTCTCGACGAGAGCCTGCCCCACTATATCCACAACAAATTGGTGTGTCGGCGGTAGAGAACATAGCCTTGCTGGCCCCAAGCTTAACGTTGGCTTGGTTGGCCAGCATGTAAATTCACATTGTGGAGTAATGTCGATTGCCTTGCATTGATCTAGCTTTACATTTTATACCTTGGTCATTCGGAAGCCAAATATCATATTTATGTCGCGCCCCTACAGAGCGTCGGTGCTGACAGCACCTATTAAATGAAGGTCTAATCAAATTTCATTCATATTTATTCATATGTAAATTGTTTTACTTAAAATTATTGCCTTACTTTATCCAGATTTTCCGAACTCAGCGTGCATTTTTTCGACTAATTAATATTAAGTTATCCATATTTATTGTGAAAATGTCTGTAAATTAGTCGTCATTTACCCTCATCCGCCCAATATTCGAAGTATAGATTTCGCAGCAATGCGGCAATCCTGCCACCGATCAACCATTCTATCAGAGCCTGCAGGTATGTGATTTGGCGCTAATATACATCCTCTAGTAGGCAAGCCCCGGGGCGCTATCGAATCAAAAGAGGGATTATGGGATGGCAACTCTGCACTACACTTCGGGTGGCTCCCCCACCGAAATTGCAACCGCCGGCTTCAATCTGGCTGACGTTCAGTATGTTTCGCTGGTCAACGCATTGCCGGATGGCATGAAAGGCCTGGTCTATCTCAATGAGCATGAGGGCGTAACCGCATCCTTCATCGAGAAAATGACCCCCTTCCTCGGCAATCCGAATGTGTTCGGATTCTATCTGGTTGACGAGCCCGATCCCACGGGCAGGTGGGGCACCTACGCAACCGCTGAGAACCTGAAGGCGGAATCCGACTGGATCCATGAGCATTTTCCGGGCGCCAAGACCTTCATCACCATGATGAACATGGGATCCCCGACCAATCCGGATTTTACCAACACCTACAATCCCGCCAACACGCATATCGACTATTTCGGATTGGACCCCTATCCGGTGCGCACGGGAACGGACACGGTCGACTACGACATGATCGATCGAGCCGTGGCTGCAGCGGTGAAGTCGGGCATTCCGATTAACAACATCATTCCGGTCTTCCAGGCCTTTGGCGGCGGCAATTGGGAGACCTCCGACGGCGGCAGACAGGTCATGCCCACCGCCGAACAGATGCAAATCATGATGGATCATTGGGCCAAGCTGGTTCCGTCACCCGCCTTCGACTATACCTACAAGTGGGGAACGCAGAACGGCGACACCGCGCTTGAAAGCTCGCCGGAACTGCAAGCCTTTTTCCGGGAACACAACCTGATCGATACTGGGACTGCCCCTCCTCCCGCCGACACAAGCGACATCTTGTACGGCACCAGCGGCGACGACGTGTTCCACGGGGCCGGTGGTCATACGATGATCGGCTATGGCGGCAATGACACCTATTATGTCGAGGATGTCCGCGATAAGGAGATTGAGGCGGCGGGCGGCGGTACCGACAGGGTGCTCACTTCGGTGAGCCATGCCCTTGCGGCCGGCTCGCAGATTGAGTTTCTTACCACCAACAATCCGTCCGGCACGACGGCAATCAACCTCACTGGCAACGAGTTCGCCCAGACCATCCAGGGCAATGCCGGCGCCAATGTCATCAACGGCGGCGGGGGTGCCGACATCATCAACGGCGGCGGCGGTGCCGACATCATGGCCGGCCAAAGCGGCAATGATACCTACTATGTCGACAATGCCGGTGACAAGGTGAACGAGGCAGTAGGCGGCGGGACCGACAGGGTGCTCTCCTCGGTCAGCCACTCCCTTTCGGCCGGCGCGCAGATTGAGTTTCTTACCACCAACAATCCGTCCGGTACCACGGCAATCAATCTCACTGGCAATGAGTTCGCGCAGACCATTCTAGGCAATGCCGGCGCCAATGTTATCAACGGCGGCGGCGGTGCCGACATCATTAACGGCGGCAGCGGTGCCGACACCATGGGCGGCCAAAGCGGCAATGACACCTATTATGTCGACAATGCCGGTGACAAGGTGAACGAGGCAGTAGGCGGCGGAACCGACAGGGTGCTCAGTACTGTGAGCTATGCCCTTTCGGCCGGCTCGCAGATTGAATTTCTTACCACCAACAATCCGTCCGGCACGACGGCGATCAACCTGACTGGCAACGGGTTCGCCCAGACCATCCATGGCAATGCCGGCGCGAACATCATCAACGGCGGCGGCGGTGCCGACATCTTGACCGGTAACGGAGGCAATGATGCATTCGTGTTCAACAGCGCTCTTGGAGCCGGCAATATCGACAAGGTCACCGACTTCAACAAGCTCCAGGACAAGATCCAGCTCGACGACGCCGTTTTTGCCGGGCTTAAGTTGGGTGGCCTTTCATCCGATGCTTTCTTTGCTGGCACGGCCGCGCATGATAGCTCCGACCATATCATCTACAACAGCTCAACGGGAGCGCTCTCTTTCGACAGCGACGGGATCGGCGGCGCAGCTCAAATACAGTTCGCCACTCTCTCTCCAGGTCTGTCGCTTACGGCAGGTTCGTTCCTTGTGATCTGAACGACCCGGAACGGCGGACCTTCAATTCGAGACGGTCCGCCGCCTTATCTTTGTTCAAGCACCGGATTTCCGAGCTAGATGCCAGTTTTGGCCGGTGTTGTCCCGGGGTTAGCGGGCGTGCCCCTCCATTAGATGAGCGAGAAAACGGAGTGGTCTCTTTCGGTGAGTGTCCTTCGGGATCATCGCTGCGAGTGCCCTGCCATCGCTGATCGGCTCGTGCGAGCCCTCCCCTGCCAGCGGACCCACCGTACCGACGCAGCATGAATCACGGCGAGGCGCCGTGGCCGACCATGAGTGCCACTCAAGGTTAAAGGTTTCCCTCAGGTGAAGGCGGCGCAAACCAAACACATTCGAGGTAGTCTTCTCCGATGAGCATTCCGAGGGTCGCTCCGGTGATCGCGAGAGATTGCTGCACGCCATTTGACGTCCGTTGTTATTTTTTATAAAGAGGCGTCCGTGGCCTCATCAGTGTCAATACTGAGATTTGGTGATAGCCCGCCGCGGCCAAAAGCGCTCAAACGTGTGCGATTTGTCGCCACCTAGACGTTGAGCAGAGATGCGGAGTTCCATTCAACTCGCGACTCTCAATTATGCGCTTGTAGTCGCCGAAGAGGGCAGCTTTCTGCGAGCGGCGCGGCGCGCTGGGATCGATCACACCGCGCTCAGCCGGCGTATCCGCGATCTCGAATACGCGATGGGAACGAGGATATTTCTTCGCCATGCCCGCGGCGTTGGCCCAACGCCTGCCGGCGAGCGTTTCCTGGACCGTCTGCGCTCCGTGCTGCTCGAACTGGACAATACTCTCACGCTGGCCAGGACAGGCATCCAGGATGAACAACAAAGGCTTTCCATCCGCTCCAACGGACTCATCCTGGCGGGACGTGCGTTGGATGCAATCATCGAGTTCGGGCAACGCTATCCAAACTTCACCACCAGCTTGATAGAGGGATCTCACCCTGAACCTGGAGGCGCTCTCGGTGGGGCGGCGGTCGACGTTACCGTCACCTCCTCCTCCCGATCCACTGGCGGCGCATTCGAACTGACATTGTGGAAGGATACTCTGGCCGTCGTTCTTGCTTCAAATCATCCTCTCGCAAGCAGTTCCGTGATCGAGTGGTCGGACCTTGGCCAGGAGACGCTGCTCGTGAGCAGGGGCGAAGCATTTCTGCTCGCCGACGCTGTTGGAAACAGTGTACAGCTTCCCGCGGTCGTTGAACATCACGTCAGTGCGGGTATCCTGCTGCGCCTTGTCGGAAACGGTCTGGGAATCACTCTGATCCACGACGGAGATGCCAACAGTGTTCCTGAAGGTGCGGTCTGCCGTAAGCTGCGAATCGGGGGCAAGCCAATCCAGATCTGCAATTTTGCCCGTTGGCGCCCGGATAACGCCAATCCTGCCCTGCCGATCTTCATCGAGTTCCTGCGTGATCGGTATTCCTCCTGACGGCCGTCCGACCGGCATAAACCCGGAACTCTCATCCCGGCTTCAGGCTTCGCCGGGTTCTGGCAAACGCTCTGTCTTGTCATGAACCGGGTCAGCATCGGCGCTATCAGCTTTGCCGGATCGGCGACTATCTGTGCGGTCTCGCGGCCGAGCAATTCAGCATAGGCGACCAGATCGCGCTGAACGGCGCCGGGCAGTTCGACCGTGATCTTGACCGGCCGGTCATCGGGAATGGCGGTGAGTTTCGGCTTGGTCATGACGGATCCTTCGGCGTTGCACCCGGTCGGCACCAAAGGCTTCGGCGATGCGCAACAGATCGCTGAGCGCTGAACGGATTTGCGGCCAAGGAAATTCGGAGCATTCCTCCCATGCCTCGCCCTCGCGCAATACGGCATCGAGCTTGCCTGCCACACCGGCGAGAGTGGTAGCGGGAGTCGCTGAGAACGCTTGCAGCAAATCTTGCATTTTCTCGCCAGCCTCGCGCTCGGCCCTGAAGGCGGCGGTGTAGCCAGTTTCGTCCGCAGCCGCATCCCAGCGTGCCTGATGCGCCGCGAAATCAGCTTCGGCCTTAACGCGGAGAGCCGCCATATCCCCGTCTTTGCCGAGCAGGTCATGCAGCGCCTCGATCGAGTGAATCGTCACGTCCTCACCCTTCGGCGGACGGACGATCACACGAGGAAAGCCCACGCTTCCGGCAAGCATCGTCTCCAGGCGCTGCTGTCTGCGGCAAAGCCGCTCTGTCAACTTCCGGGCTGTTTGCCATTTCCGCCAAAGCGCCAGCGCAGGATCAGAAAGCACATCCGTCCTTCCGGCGTCGCCAGTGAACGCGCTATCTTCAAGCCTTCCTGCGGCGGTTGCTATCACTGTTCTCACGAGCACTTGCCTGCGAGTGACGAAAGGCAGAGTCATGCTATTGTCGGAATCAGCCATGATCCGAGCTCCAATCAGCTTGGGTTGTGGTCAGGCTGACTGGAGTGTTGGCGCACTCTGGTCAGCCGCGCCTGTGCGATGCACGTGCGATGCACGTTCATATCTATGCGCCTTTTGAAACCGAATATCAAGCCGTAGAGCGAAAATGACCAAAAAGCCGTTCACAACCCGCCTTGATCCGCCGGTCTTGGCCCTAGCTCAACAGCTTGCAGAAGCGGAGCGGCGTTCTATCACCTCGGTGATAGAACTCGCATTGATCGAGTACGCGGAACGGCGCGGAATCAAGATAAGTGCGAAGGAAATGGAATAGTCAGAGTGAGCTGGCGGACGCCGCCAAGATACCGAGTTGGCGAGCACGCATGCGATCACATGGAGCAGAAATCAGCCGACGGCCCGGCTGGCCAACCAAATGCTAGCCGTCGTATCGCAGACCGGCAGGCGCTTACAATGACATCGAAAATAGGATCGACAAGACTCGTCACGGTCGATCTTGCTAATGCCGAACGGCTCGCTGCCAACGAGTTCGGCAGCTCTGGCCGACATTGGCAGCACCACAGCCGCGGATTCTCGGCCTTTACTCCGCCGCTCTGCGCTCGCGATTGTTCAAGGCGATGAGGTTTTTTGCCCGGGCCAGGCAATCGGGTTGCTCGTTGCGATAGCGGGGTCCGATTTCCATGATGAGGACGGTCCCCGGCAAGAAGGCCAGCTCACTGAAGATGTCATCCCATTCGATATCGCCCCAGCCGAGGGGCATGTGCAGGTCGCCTATACCCAGCGCTGCATCCTCCTGCGGGAGGTAGGTTCTGTGGAAGCCCTGCGGGCGCCCGAAGGAGTCATGGACATGCAGGTGCCCCGCCACCGGCGCCATTGCCCGCAGTTGCTCGCGGAAGTTCAGGCCGCGATGGGTGGATTCAATATAGGCGTGGCTGAAATCGATGAGCGCCACCAGGTTGGGATGGCCGACCGCCTTCACCGTCTGCGCCACCTCGGCCGGGGTCTGCCGGCACTGACCCGGTTCCATGGCGAAAAGGTTCTCGAAGGCGATGCGCACACCATAGGCCTTGCAGAACTCGACAAGTTCGAACAACGCTTCGCGTTCGCGTTCCTCGGCACCGGCTCGTTCGAGGACCTGGTCGGCGCGAAAATGCCCGCTATGCTGGACAAGGACGCGCGCATCGATCCGATCGCAGAGTTCGACCAAGGCCTTGGCGGCATCAATCTGGTAGCTTCAGACCGCCGGGTCCATGAGGTTCGACGAGACGACGCCGTGAACCGTGTAGCGGAAATCGAATTGGCTGGTCAGTGCGACAAGCCTGTCGGCCTCTCAGGGATGACACGGCCACCCGCTATGAGGTCGAGGGTCGTCAGTCCCAGTTCGACGGCTTCGACGCCCATATCGGCAAAGCTGCGAAAGTCCGCTGCAAGGCTCTCCAACCCGCTATTGGCAGAGATTGAATTGAAGCCTGCTGCGATGATGTTGCTCATATGCATCCCCGAGGACGGCCCGTAGCAGTTTCGGCGGGAATTCCGGGCCGATCCGGATCACCCCAGGTGAGATGGCGTCTGCGGGGTCACCGCTGCTGTCAGTCGGCGTACATCAACTCATAATGGGCCGCAATAACTTCGAGAACCATAAAGCGGACTGCTGGGGCCGGAGGAAGCTGTTGTATTTCCGCACTGGTGCGATCCGATACTTTACATATTATGTCACTTTCAATTTGGGGGCGGGCGGCAGATGAAGGAAGAGAACAACGTTCAGAAGTTGGTGCGCACGCTGCGTGCTCGAGCACCTGATGACGCGGCTGAATTGCTTGGCCGAGAGTCTCCCGAGTTCATCCGGGACGCACTAAAGTTGTTGCCGGATGGGCACGCCCGGAAGGTGGCGGAGCATTTGCCACCGCATATGAGACCTGTCGAGCCTCATCGCGATGGCAAGGATTTCGTGATCCCCGATTCGCTCGTCGAACTGATGGACCCGATTCCCGCCAGCGTTCCTGTCGGGACCACGGTAGCCGCCGCAGTGGAGGCCGTCAGACGCGCCCAGGTGCCGACCGAGCTCACCTACCTCTACGTCACGGACGTGGGCGATAAACTGGTTGGCCTGGTGGTCCTGCGCGATCTGATGCTGAGCGAGCCGGACGCGACGGTGGATCAGATCATGCTGCCAAAGCCATTCGCCCTTAACGTCGGTCTGTCTTTGAGCGACGCCTGCAAGGCGGCGGTACGCCGTCACTACCCTGTCTATCCCGTGGTGGACGCGGAGAACCGGCTGCTCGGGCAGGTTCGCGGCTGGCGCTTGTTCGAGCAGCAAATCATCGAGATTTCTGCCCAGCCTGGCCAGATGGTGGGTGTCCAGAAGGAGGAGCGTGCTTTTACGCCGCTGTTTTCAGCCTTCTTGAAGCGTCATCCGTGGCTGCAGCTCAACCTGCTGACGGCCTTCATGGCCGCTTTCGTGGTCAGTTCGTTCACAGGCACGATCGAGAAGATCGTCGCCTTGGCGGCGTTCCTCCCGGTCTTGGCCGGGCAGAGCGGAAACACCGGCTGTCAGGCACTGGCTATGACGCTGCGTGGCCTTGCCCTAGGGGATGTGGACAAACGACCGAAGCTGCACCTGGTGATGAGGGAGGGCGCGCTCGGGATCGCCAACGGCGTGCTCGTCGGTCTTGTGGCGGCAGCCGCGATGTGGTTCTACGCCTCGCGGCAGCCGGAGTCGGCACCCCAGGCACCCATGCTGGCACTTGTGATCCTGCTCGCCATGTCCGGATCGTGCCTCATGTCCGGAATCTCCGGCGTGCTGATCCCGTTGGGCCTGCGCCGGGTCGGCGCCGATCCGGCGGTCGCTTCGGCGATCTTCCTCACCACCGTGACCGATATTGTAGGCATGGGCCTGATGCTGGGGCTGGCCACCATGCTCGTGCTGTAGCAGGGCGCGTCCGCCGACGCGTCCCCGGGGGAGACGGGGGCGACAAGCTGACCTCGTCGCGTTCAACGAAATAGCAAGAGCCGTGCCGCATCGCGCACGCGTCGTGAGAAGCACCTCCCGGCAGCTCTCAGACCGCTTGCGCAACGCGACGGAAAACCTTTGGATGAGCCGTGAGTGACCTTGATGCCTCATTCGGTGACCAGATACGCGCAGAATCGCGCAAACAATATTAATCTTGTCGGCTGTGCGATCCACGACTGGTGATGATTTGAGTTAGTTGCCGCTGGTGCCGAATACTTCAATTATTACAGCAACGCTGAGAAGATGTTTTGACAACCAGCGCAGCCGAAATACGAATAGACCCGATAGTTTGTTGCGCAGCTGCAACAGCTGCTGAGACTCGCATGGTCTGGTGACAGTTCAGTCGCCTTTTTCTTGTGGTCGTGCTAAGTCCTTCGCACTAGTCGGGTTTGGGGTGGGTTCTCGGCATGCAATCTTCGTTTCCAACGATCTTCGGCTTCGCCGCGGCGCTGCTTTGTACCGGCGTATTGCCGGCCGGCGCGCAGGGTCTCTTTCCGGCCTATGACGACGCATTTTCGGCCCGCATTGCCAATCCGACCGACAATGGAACGCTCGCGCAATTCGTCACAGTTGCCGTGAACGCGGGACAATACGATCAGGCGATCTCCTCGATCGAGCAGTATCTGATCAAATATCCCCGCGATGCGCGCGCCCGGCTTGCGGCCAGCCGGTTGTATTATCATGTCGGCTCCTATGAATTGGCCCGGCGGCAGGTGCAGTACGGCATCGAAGTCGGCGGCCTGACCGCAAGTGAACAGCAGGAAGCTGTTCGCCTGCTCGCCCGCATCGAGCGCGCGTTGCGTGGCGTCACCTGGGAACTTGCCCTGACCGGCGGCGTGTTCAGCGCATTTACCGATTTTGAGCCGGGCGGGGCGCAGGACGACGACAGCTTCGTCTCGCCCTATGGGCGGGCGCAAGGCTTTGTCCGGTGGGACCTCGGCACGCCAAGTGCTGACGCTCTCGTCCTTTCAGGGTCATTGACGGCGACACAGCGCTTTTTCACGGAAGACCTGTCGGTACCGGGTAGCGAGAAGACTTTTATCCACGGCGACGCAGCGATTACCTGGGACAAGGGGCTACCCAACAGTGGGATCGATTCGCTGCGCCTGCTGCTTTCCGCGTTTACCGTTACAGATCGTTTCGACAGCGATATCCACGAAACCGGCATCGGCCTCAGTGGACGCTTCCTCGTGCGCCCGACGGTCGAGACGACGCTTTTCGCCGGTGGCGGCTACATCGATCTAAGCCCCTCGCAAGGCATTTTCGCCGATCGCAGAGTTTTCTATAAGGCAGGCGGCAGCTACCGCTTCCGCAATGGCCAGGCGCTCGGACTGCGCTTTGTCGGCTCGAATGACTTCGCCTCCGGAGCTGGCGAAATCGGCCGCAGCTACATGGGCGAGGTCCGCTATGGCGGCCTGTTGATGAACGTACCGGATCTTTTCGCATGGTCGCACCAGGTCGCCTTCTCGGCCGGCCACAGCGACACTCCCGATCTGTCCGTCGGCATCGGCACAAACATCAAGAGCGACTTCTGGCGCATTGCCTCTGAAAGCGATTTCCAGCTCACCGAGGCGCAGAAGATCAGCGTCGATCTCGCCTATCGCGAAACCAACTTCGACATCGCCAGCCGCGACCGAAAATCGTTCGAAATGCTCATGAGCTACACATTGACGCTCAATTGAAAGAGGCCGCGATGAGGACCCCGTACCGTCAGATCGCCATTTTTGTCGCCTGCCTTGCCTTTGCGGCACCTTCCGCCGCTGAAACGGTCGGGTCGATGACGGCCTACCAGACCAACATCGTCCGCAACAACGGCGCGACAATGAACGTCGGCTCAGGCGTCGAACTCGGCGATCAGCTGCGCAGCAATCCCACTGGTCTTGGAATGCTGGTGTTCCGGGATGAATCGAGCGCCAAGATTGGTCCGAACACCAGCCTGACGATCGATGAATTCGTCTATAATCCAGGCGCCGGATCGGGAAAGATCGACATCGGGATGAACAGCGGCCTGGCCCGTTTCTATGGCGGCCAGGTTTCGAAAGGCGGCGTCATGCAGGTTGCGACGCCGCATATGGTGCTCGGGGCCAGAGGCGGCATCATCGAAGTTCTGGTGGCAGCCGGCCAGACCGTCGGCATACTGCGCGCTGGCCGCATGACCTGCACGATGAATGGCCACAGGCTGGTCATCACAAACCCGGGCTACGCCTGCACATCGGAAGATGGCAAGCTGCTGACCGGCTACGGCGGAACCGACACCTTCCCGATATTGGACAGCATCGCCCGGATAGCTGGCACCGGCCTGCCAGGCGCACCGGGTCCGGGATTGGACGTAAGCGCGATTTGTGCGTCGGCACTCGGCGGCTCGCTCAAAGTCTGCGAGTCCAGCGATGGCGCATTGCCAGGAGTGGTCATGGAGTTCCCCGACAGTCCAACGCCACCTGTCGGCGGCGGGGTGGATAAGTGTGAGGGTGAGGGTGAGGGTGGCTGCTATCCAGACAACTGGTAGACCCGCCCGACCGGCATGAGCCCATTGTTCGATTGGCGGCAAGCTGCCAGACGCAAAATATCCGGTCTTGTGGTCGTGCTCCTGCTGCTCGCCTGCCATTTGGCTTTCGACGGGCCGCTGTCGCGCCTGCGTGAGCGTACCTACGACTTCTACCAGTTTCTCGCCCCGCGCCAGGCCACGAGCAATCCCGTCGTGATCGTCTCGATAGACGATGCCAGCCTCAAGGCACATGGGCGATGGCCTTGGAACCGTGGCCTACTGGCCGATCTGGTCGGTGGTATCACCGAATCCGGTGCCGCGGTGATCGGGCTTGCGCTGGTGCTGCCCGAGGCCGACACCTCGCCTGAGGGCATCGCCGGAGACAAGCGCCTGGCAACGGCACTGGCGAAAAATCGAACGGCACTTGCCGTCAGCCTGGGCAACGAGGCGACGGTTTCAGAAGCAGAGCCCAAAGCCGGCTGGTCGATCGTCGGGCAAGTACCCGACACACTTCCCGGCTTCACCGGCCTGACCGGCTCACTTGCGGAATTCTCGAACGCTGCCGCAGGCCTCGGCGTAATTCGCACCTTGCCCGATCCCGACGGCGAACTGCGCCATGTGCCGCTGCTGTGGCTTCGCAACACCGCTCAAGGCGTGCAGCTGTGGCCGTCCTTCGCACTCGAGCTCCTGCGCCTTTATGCCGGACAGGACGGCTACATAGCCCGGATGAATGCCGCCGGGTTTGACGCACTCAGGATGGCCGGCGCCATTGTGCCGCTCGAGCCGGAGGGGAGCATCCGCCTCTGGGAAACCAGCACCGATACGCCGCGTATATCTGCCAGCACTATCCTTTCGGGCCATGGCGATCCGCGGCTGCGGGACGCCATCGCCATCGTCGATCTGTCGGCCGTGGGACTGACGCAGTACCTGCCCACCCCGACGCGTCCAGCGCGACCGGGGGCGGACATCCACGCCGATGCAATCGGCCAGATGCTTGCCGGGCGCTATCTTGCAGAGCCAACGCACGCACGTACGCTTGAGCGGCTCTGGTTTGTCCTCGGTGCCGTCGTTTTCATCGGGCTTTCCGGAGTGCTCGCCGGGCGTGTCGTGCTTGGTGCCCTGGCTCTGGCGCTGCTGGCCGTCACGCCCTTCGTGTTCGGCGCTCTCGAATACAGCCTGCAGGGCGCACTCTATGACCCGCTGCAGCCGGCGCTTGCGACGATCCTGGTAGCCGGCTTCGAAGGCTATGTCCTCTACAGGCGCAGCGAGCAGCGCCGGTCCACCCTGGCACGGCAGTTCTCCCAATATCTGTCGCCCTCCGTGGTGCAGCGCCTCGCAAGCTCGGACACCGAAGCAATCCTGTCCGGTGAGAAGCGCGAGATCACAATCCTGCTCAGCGATATACGCGGCTTCACGACGATGAGCGAACAGCTCGATACCCAAGAGATCGCAACGGTGGTCAACCATTTCCTCGGCATTGCGACCGATGAGATCCTCAAGCGCGACGGCACCATCGACAAGTTCATGGGCGATGCGGTGCTAGCCTTCTGGAACGCGCCGCTTGATCAGCCGGATCATCGCGAGCGCGCGCTCGACGCGGGCCTTGCCCTGATCGAGCGGGTGAAGCGCGAAGACGCCGCCTTCACCGCGGACGGCCACCCCTCCATCGAAATCGGCGTCGCCATCGAGACCGGCATCTGCTCGGTAGGCAATTTCGGCTCCGAACGGCGCTTCGATTACACCGCGATCGGTTCGCCGGTGAACCGCACGGCACGGCTCGAGTCGACGACCAAGAAGCTGGGCATCCCCCTGGTGCTTGGTCCCGGTTTTGCGGCAGGAGCATCGATGCCGGTCGTCCAGGCGGGCGCCTTTGAGCTCCAAGGTTTCAAGGGCGAGGTGCCGGTTTTCACCGTTCCGGAGATGCAAGCCGCTCACCAACGTATGAGCCGCGAAGAAGGGATCCAAGATGGCGAGCAATCTCGGATCCCTGCCATTGTGGCTGGTTCGCCGCTGTCCGTGGAAATGGCTCCCCCTGATCTTTCACCTCGCACCCGAAGCACACGGTGACCGGATCCAGCGGATCGCAGGGGTGCCGGCCTGCATCGCGACCTGACTACCCGCTTCGGGAGGCCTCGCAACTTGCGTGGCCTCCCCGGGTTGTCATTCGCCGCGCATGGTCGCCTGGAAGGTCGGCAGATGCTTCTTCTGCGCCTCCAGCATTTTCTCGCGATAAACGCCATAGATGACGTCGGTGTCGTGCAGTGTGACGCCGGCAATTGTCGGCGAGGCGAAAACCGGCAGCTCGATGCCGCGTTTCGAGAGCGCCTCGGCTGTACGGGCAATCAGCTCATGCGCTGTTTGCCTTCGTCTACCACTGGAACAGCTATCTGTGGCCGCTGACAGTTTTGCAGGGCACTGCAGAGGACTATCCGATCGTTATCAGCCTGAGCCGCCTGCTCAGCTACAACCGAGGTGCTCTCAACACCGGACTGGTGATGGCCGGCGCCACACTTGCCGTGCTGCCGCCATTGGTGCTCTTCGTCCTCCTGCAGCGCTTCTTGGTGGATTCGATCGTCGGCTCGGCGGTCAAGGGGTAGCGTCGGCGGCACGGCCGGCATTCGCCTGGCTGTCATCGGGACGCGCTGGTGCGCAGAACGGAGCTAAGCAGATAGCCGCGTTCTGAAAGCTATCAGTTCATCAGCGAGCCTGGACGCGAATACCCCCACCGCCTTAGCTGCAGCCAGGGCCTCAGAAGGGGTCTTGATGATACTGGTTATGGTGCTATATATGTAACTGTGCTCATCACCCAGGGAGCGGGATATCATGGCACCTACCAATGAGACCATTGAACTGTCGGGATTTGGCGCTATCACCGGAACGCCGAAGCAGGTTGGTGACCAACTTGATCGGCTAAGTGCGGAGCAGGTCATAGCACTAACGTTCGAGCATGGGAGTGAACCCGCTGTGCGCAGCCTCGCGGCCACGCTCGTCAGCATTGCGCCTCTGGTTCGTACGATCCTGATGAGTCACCAACGCGAGGCCATAAGCTCAATAATCGAGGCCCTGGTCCCTCACGTACCGCCCCCGCAGCATATGCTTATAGAAGCGCGGATGACGGCCGAGGCGAGAGGGGCAGTGCTGGAAAGCGGCGATTGGCTGACCGCTCCCCAAATCGCGACAATGGCAGGGTTCAGCACAAGCAACCCAAGTGCGCAGCCAAACAAGTGGAAAAAAGAAGGCCGGATCTTCGCAGTTCGGCACCGGGGCGTAGACTATTTTCCTGGCTATGCTCTGGATTCTGCCGCTGGATATCGGCCTGTCAAAACGCTCGCTAAGGTTCTGAGTGTATTGCACAGGAAAAAGGATGACTGGGGGCTCGCCTATTGGTTTGCATCGGTCAATAGCTTTCTTGGAGGCAAACGTCCGCAAGATGTGCTCGCCTCAGACCCCGAGCGTGTTCTTGCAGCCGCCGAGGATGAGCTGGTAGGCGCACCCCATGGCTAAATCAAAGATAGGACGGGAACCGACGACTCAAGTTCCCGTTCCATCGAACGATTTACAGGGCACCATTACTCGAACGACCTGGCTGGTGGACCAAGTCATCCATCGCATTCATTTGAATCTCTATGCCGGCGCGCAGTTCAATCTAGGCTTCAAAGGCAACGCCCGCTTCAGCCCGATCAAGAATGCAAATGGGGCAAGTATCCCAACTCTGTACGGTGGCACGACCTTTGACTGTGCGGCGATGGAAACTGTCTTTCATGATGTGCCATTCGCAGCAGGCCTGAAGACCTACGACAAGGTGAAACTGGCGGGTCAAGTCTATTCGCAAGTGTCGCCACGGCGCGATCTGGTGCTGGCTGATCTGAGCGTCACGGCGCTTAGAAAACTCGGCATCAAACGCAGCCAGATCATAGACACCGAGAAGGACCTCTATCCCGCAACACGCATATGGGCCGAAGCTATTCACGCCCAGTGCCCGGATATCCAAGGGCTTTGCTGGATTTCTCGGCAGGACGACCGGGCTCTCGCCGTGACGCTATTTGGCGATCGAATTCCGGCAAAGATGTTGGTACAGTCAGGCGCGTCACTCGACTTGACAGGGGATCCCGAGGTCTATTCCGATTTGCTCGAGCTCGCCGATCGTATCGGCGTAAAGATCGTAGGCGTCGGCTTCTGATGCGGAAACATACGTGCCCTCAAC
Organism: Mesorhizobium sp. M0060; assembly: GCF_040323155.1. Classification (NCBI taxonomy): domain Bacteria; kingdom Pseudomonadati; phylum Pseudomonadota; class Alphaproteobacteria; order Hyphomicrobiales; family Phyllobacteriaceae; genus Mesorhizobium; species Mesorhizobium sp. M0060. The sequence goes on along the minus strand of NZ_JAMYUP010000022.1, from coordinate 43,140 downwards.
ACCGGACTGGTGATGGCCGGCGCGTCGCTTGCCCTGCTCCCGCAACTGGTGATCTTAATCTTTCTGCACCGCCGTTTTCGTTCATTCGATCATCGGCCCCGCGATCAAGGGATAACGTCACCGGCACTGGCAGTCATCCTGCCAGCCCTGCTCATCCTCCAGGAACAGTCCAACAGAGGCCGATCTATCCTGATTTGAAACAAGCCCCGTTACGCGCCCCATGATGTGTCGGCACTTGCGCGTAGTATCGGACGCATCCAGGCCGGTCCCTGTACGGCGGTCGAGACGAGCCTCTTCTTGTCGCTCAGCGACAGTTGGCGCGACGCGATCTGAACGACATCGGCGGCCCGCGAGGGCCCGAGATGGCGCAACGCCTGAACGACAGTCCCCACAGCACTCCCCGGCGCTATGAGGTGTTTGGGCGACGCATGGCGGAGGTCGATGATACGTTTTCCGAGCACCACGCGACGGGATGGACCATCCGTGAGATATGAGGCCCGGGCGGGAACTTGGCTGGTCAGACCGAGCGCATTGGCCGCGCGAGGGCCGGCGACCTGCACATGAGAGCCCGTCTCCCTGGCCAATGCCTGGGCAACGTCATCGGGCGCTGGGAAAAGGGGCCCAAGCTTTGGTTGCAGTTTCGGGAAATCGTAAAGTCCGCGCGCGAGACGCCGCAACCTATCGCTCTTGGCGAGGCGCGAGCGCGCCTGATCGATCGCGGACCGTCCCGCCAGGTCAAGAAAATCGCTGGGCGTGAAACGCTCCGCGTCCGCTGCTCCGGGCGCGCCTCAAAATCCGGTCCGGGACTGATGAAACGATGGTCTTCATGTGTCAGAAAATAGTGCATCTTTTCCTGACATTCGCCTTCGACGCCACTTATGGCCTGCTGCAGCGCGCGGGCAAGGATCGGATTCGGCGTCTCCACCCTGCCCGGGAACGCAGTTTCTTGTCGGTCTAATACCGTGACTGCAGCCGAACTTAAGTCGGACGCATTGTTCCGGCCGCCGTTAAGGAATGTGGATGAGCCAGGCGAATTGTGGTCGGCCCGAACCGATGGCGCCGGCGCGATATGCAGGTCCCTAGCTCCTGACTGGCCCGCGTAGGCCCCCGCTCGACGCCGCTACCGGGCTCTCACGTTCAGCTTTCGCATCTACCGGTTTTTTCTTGGAGGCAGAGGAACACAATGCCACAATGGTGGTTCGGTGCCGGCAGCGGTGCTCCCTCACGTGCTGGCAGATCGGAGGCCCGATCGGCCCGCGTTTTCGAGAGGCGCGGGCCATCGAGGTAAGCAAAAGCGGCAGGGCAAAGCGTGGGCACCCGACGGATCGACAAGGAAAGATATGAGCGCTCCACAATCGCAGCTCGCACATTGACCGACTCCGAGCGTCTTGCACGCCAGGCGAAAACTGCGCGATTGCGCGAGCAGCGACTGAGTGCTGAAACATCGCCATCGAAGCCGATTCCTGCGGACGCGGAAACCAAGCTGCCCCCGAGAAACAAGGGCAAACCAATTCAGGCCGGCTAGCGACGAGCGCGTCCGGCGCTCATCGGGTGTGACGCGTCCTCACGGCCGGTCTGCCCACCCGCTCCCAGCCCACCCGCTGCCGTCTTGCCAGGACATTGAAATCGACGGTTATACTTGGCCAATCCTGAAGGGTGTTGGTGCGGATTGTACCGCGGCAGGTGAGATTGAATTATGCCAATTGTCGGGAAGGCTAAGAGCGCAGGCAATTTCAGCCCCTTAGAGCTGGCATTGCTTAGCCGCGTATTCGAACAGTTGAAGGTCGATGGTGAGCCGGAAGACCGACGGGAAGCGAGAGCCTCGCGTATCATAGCCAACTACATGGCCGGCATCGTCGATGAAGCAGAGCTCGTTTCTTTGTCTAGGCAGCCGCTGGGCCGGTAATTCACGGCTGCTGTGCTTCTCCCGGGACAATGAGCGCTCCCTGGTTCGGCTTTGAAAATGCAAAGCCGACTTTTCTTTGACAGCGGCGATCACGAGCATCTGCTCTAGGGCTGGATTACGAAGGGATTGACGGGGCGCGCCAAGCCGCTGTCCAGGGGTTGATAGGCCTGGGAAAGGAGGCACTGAAAGGTCTAGACCGGACAAATATTCTGGAAGTCCGGGACGAGAGCGGCCGACCGGTTCTGACGTTAGCCGGGGTGCTGCTGCTCGGCATCCTGTTCAATGTGCTGAACTTCGAGAACGGCCTGGGCTGGATTTCCCTCTCAGCCTATTGGCAGAGCGTCATCCGCGGTTTTTTTCTGCTGGCCGTTGTGCTCCTACAGGCGCGACTTGCCGGCCGATGCGTCTCCGCGTGACCTGCGTTTTGCATCGAAAGGGGCGCACCGCGCGTGTCGTGATCTGCGCCACAAGAGCTCTCCCCGCGAAGACCCGCGGCTTCCCGAGGGGGGCGAGGGTCGATCGGAGCGCACCGATCTGCAGCCATGCATGGGAGGGAAACATTGCTGCGGCCGCCGAACCTTGATTGTGACCTCGTGTTCCAGAACCTAAAGGAAACGGACGGAACAGCAATGCGATCAGTTCGCCAGGCCCGCAGCTCTAGGGACCGCTTTCGTGGTATCCGACGCGGCCGAAGTTTTGCTGAAGGATTGGCCGAAGCCCCGGTGCGACTCGCGGCTTGCTGCAATCGAGGCGTGCCTTGCCGACCTGCGCGGCGAAGGAATTTTAGACCTGTCGCCAAACATCCTTGTTGCGGCGTGGCTTCAAATGCGTACCGAAGGTGTAGCCCCTTTCATGTAACCAAATTGCCGGCTCGGCGTTTCGTTCAACGCCGTTGCAACGGTCCCGCCCACCAACGCAAGCTTACAGAACACGAATTTAGCGAGGCGATAAACTTCTTCCACGAGCATAGACTGGCAAATTCATGAGTCGCAATTTTCTGGTGATCGAACCTGAGGAAGGCATTGCCGTGCTCAAGGGGCTTGCCTCCTCGGCGCGTATCTCGATGCTGAAACTGCTGCATGAGAAGGGGCCGATGAATGTCAACGAAATCGCCGCCGTGCTGTCGCTGCCGCAATCGACCGTCTCGACCAACATCCAGGTGCTAGAGGATGCGGGGCTGATCCGCACCGAGAACCGGAAAGCGAAGAAAGGCAATCAGAAAATCTGTTACCCGACGGCCGAAGAAGTGCTCGTCGTGTTCAAGGGCGAATATCGTGCGGTCAAAAACGACGCGATCGAAGTGTCGATGCCGATCGGGCTTTACACCGGCTTCGAGGTTACCGCGCCCTGCGGCCTTTGTTCGCCGGACGGCATCATCGGCCTGCTCGATGTACCGAACACCTTCCTCGATCCGGACCGCATGAAGGCCGGGCTGCTGTGGTTCACGCGCGGCTTTGTCGAATACCAGTTCCCTAACAATGCCAAGCTCGCCAATACCGAGATCACCGAACTCGAAGTGGCGATTGAGCTGTCCTCGGAAGTGCCGGGCACCAGCGCCGATTGGCCCTCTGACATCACCCTGACGATCAATGGCGTCGATGTCGGCACCTGGACGTCACCGGGAGATTTCGGCGACAAGCGCGGCGTCTTCACGCCTTCCTGGTGGAAGCTCAAGGGCTCGCAATACGGCAAGCTGAAGAACTGGCGAATTGCTACTGACGGCACCTATGTCGACGGCGTCAGGATTTCCGAAACCGGCCTCGTTGCACTCGATCTGAAGAGCCATCATTCAATCCGTATTCGTATCGGCGTTAAGGACGACGCCAAACGCCCCGGCGGGATCAACATTTTCGGCAAGGGCTTTGGAAATTACGATCAGGATATCCTGCTCAGGATCAAAACCGGTTGATATCATCAACCCCGGTTTGAAAAATAGTGAACCAATTTCAGCTGCTTCCTTTGATTTTAGCCAAATCGACATCCAATTGTCAGACTTGCGGCTATCTCGCCACCGACGCTGAGAAATCGATTGGCACGACTGGTCTCACCAAGGATTTCGAAGAGAATTTATATATATTATCTGAGGCGACCCAGCTTACCTTGATGTATTTCATACTCCCAAGCTGCCTCGTCGCAGGCTTCGCCGACTGGCTATTCATCAGCCTAGGACATCTAGCCACTGGTTATCACTTGGCGACGATCGATCAGAAACGGCGACTGGCAACACCATTGTGATGAGCGAGCTTAATCTGTGCCGTCTTGGGTTTTGCCGGCGTCCGTCGGGCAACGCGACCTGGACGAGGTGGGTAGCCCAGCGGCTATGATCCTGGATCACGTTCTCTAGGCAACTCTGGAAAGTATGTGCCGATCCAAGTCGCACTTGGCCAGACCATATCGCCAGCGGTGGTTCGTCGTCTCGCGTCTGCTCTGGTAGAACAAAGTCAATTGCCGGCCTTCGATCATTACGGTCGAATGGCCATTCTCTCCTGGCTCGCCAGGATCAAGGACGGGGCCGACCGAGACATAAGGACCCTCTACCCTATCGGCGATAGCAAAGAAAACGCGTTGACGGCTTCCACGGGGGCCGTCGGGGAGGAAGCAGGTAGCGTTGAGAAGCACGCGGCCATCCGGCAATTCAACCAGTTGCGCCCCTTCTATCCCCCACTCGTAATCGGGGTGCTCGCGCGCATTGTGATGCGGCACGTCGAGATGATCGAGTATCTTGCCGAGACGTTTCCATGGCCCGAACCAAGAATCGGATTGGCTGCGCGCCAGATAGACATCAGGCTGAGGCACCCTGGTGAATTTGGGCATGCCTGAATAGACGATATAGCGCTTGCCTCCGATGATTGCGGGGTGGGGATCGTAGATGCCGTCCTCATCGGTGTCGGGCAGCGACAATATCGCCGGATTGAGCACCACCCAATGAAAGCCGTCATTGGAGACCGCGTGCTCGCAACGTCCGCCGGACTTCATGAATTCGGTCTGGATAAACATGTGGAAGACGCCGCACTCATGAATGACGCCGGGCGCCGCAATGCCCGATCCGGTTACCGGCAAAACGATCGCCTCGTGCTCTGTCCAGGGTCCATAAAGATCCGGCGCTGTGGCGTGGAGGATTTTCCAGCTCTCGGTTGTGACGGTGCCGCTGGAGCCGAAGACGTGCCAGAGCGTGCCGTCGAACACCGGACAAGGGTCCTTCAGATCATCCACGGCCTGCGGGTGAAACAACGGGAAGACGTTGGTTTCAAAGTCGATCTTCATTCACAAGCATTCCCGCGACCGTTTCGCGGGCCCCTTTCATTTGGACCGTCTGCGTGACTCAGCCGAATCGATTCGCAGGCCTTATTTATAACTCCGCCCATGAACGGTTGTTGAACGATTGAACGATTTCAACCGTTCTGTGGCAATGCGCCACATTTTGGGTGAGATCACGCACGGCGCGGGGCTTCAGCTTCTGGAGCGGCCATCATGTCAGCCGGATGCAGCGTCGTCCGGCTTGCCCTTCTCTGTCGAGCCATCGCCGGAGTGGAGCGGACCGCTGGCGTCGCCCGAGACAGTTTGGCGCTATGGAACAACTTATCGGGATGGAAGTTATATAGATGGCTGCGAATTTCATTCGAAGCTGCCTTGATTAACGTATGTTAATCGAGGCAGCTTGTAACTGCAACCAAGGATTTCTACATGGAAATGGCGGTGGGCACCCCCCTAACACCAAATATTCCTGTACAGTCATCAATTTTACTTTGCTTTTCCCACCTCCGATGGAATTTCGTATTCCAAAGACCGCAACACATTCTGACGCTCGCCTCAAAACAGCAGCAGCTAATTTATTTCGAAGAGCCGATCTTCGACGAAAGGCGCCACGCTTCGATGCGGGTGAACGATGTTTCACCTACGATCAGAATTGTGACGCCGATTATTCCAGTCGGCACGTCCGCGACCAAGGCGGATGCGCTCCAGCGCAGATTCGTCGACCAGATCGTCGCCTCGACGCCGCATGAACGGTTGACCGCGTGGTATTACACGCCCATGGCGCTACGTTTCAGCGACCATCTCGCCTATGACGTCTGCGTCTACGACTGCATGGATGAACTCTCCGCGTTCAAGAACGCACCCGCAGAGTTGAATCAGCTGGAAAAGGCGCTGTTCCAACGTGCCGATATCGTCTTCACGGGCGGGCAGAGCCTTTACGAGGCCAAGCGAAGCCTGCATCGTTCGATCTTTCCTTTCCCAAGCAGCATCGACGTTGCACATTTCCATCAGGCGAGAGAGCCGGGTGAGGACCCACTGGACCAGGCCAACATACCTCACCCGAGAGTGGGGTATTTCGGGGTCATTGACGAGCGGCTCGACGTCGAATTGGTAGCGCAGGCGGCTGCGGCAATGCCGGACGTGCATTTCGTCCTGCTCGGCCCTGTGGTCAAGATCGATCCGGCGAGGCTGCCCACGGCAAGCAACCTGCATTGGCTGGGCGGCAAGTCCTATGCCGACCTGCCACGCTATCTCCGGCATTGGAGTGCCGGCTGGATGCCTTTCAAGCTCAATGAGGCGACACGCTACATCAGTCCGACAAAGACTCCTGAATTCCTGGCGGCAGGACTGCCGGTGGTTTCCACGGCGATCGTCGACGTCGTACGCACCTATGGCGCCGAAGGCCTAGTCGACATTGTCGACGCCGAGGATGTCGAAGCCAAGCTTCGATCCATCCTGGCGCGTCCCCGCGATTTTCTGGTGGAGAAAGTCGACGCCTACCTCGCCGACATGTCCTGGGAGAAGACCTGGAATGCGATGGCGGCCCACATCCAGCGCGCCTACGCGATGAAGAGCGTCGTGCCGTTGCTGAGGGGAGCGTGAGCATGTTCGACTGGCTGATCGTCGGCGCCGGCTTCGCCGGCAGCGTGCTGGCGGAACGCATCGCATCGCAACGACAAGAAAGCGTCCTGATCGTCGACAGACGAAATCACGTCGGCGGCAACGCGTATGACTGTTATGACGAGGCGGGGATCCTGATCCACCGCTATGGGCCGCACATATTCCACACCAACGCCCAATCGATCGCCGACTACCTGTCGCAGTTCACCGAATGGCGGTCTTACGAACACCGCGTGCTGTCGCTGGTCGACGGAAAGCTGCTGCCGATACCGATCAATCTCGACACCATAAACCGCCTTTACGGCCTTAAGCTGACATCCGAGCAGCTGCAGGAGTTCTTCGCTTCCCGGCGAGAGACGGTGGAAGAAGTCCGCACGGCCGAAGACGTCGTCGTGAGCACCGTGGGCAGGGAGCTCTACGAGAAATTCTTCCGCGGCTACACTAGGAAGCAGTGGGGTGTTGACCCTTCCCAGTTGAGCAAATCAGTCACAGCGCGGGTGCCAACGCGGATCGATCGGGATGATCGCTATTTTGGCGACACTTTCCAGAAAATCCCGGCAGGCGGGTATACGCGCATGTTCCAGCGCATGCTGGATAATCCCAAGATCAAGATCATGCTGCAGACCGACTATCGTGAGATTCGCGACAAGATTCCGTTCCAGCGGATGATCTACACCGGGCCAATCGACGAATTTTTCGATTGGAAGCTGGGTCGCTTGCCCTACCGCTCGCTGCGCTTCGAGCACGTGACGCTTGATTGCGAGGAGTTTCAGCCGGTCGCCGTCGTCAACTATCCGCAGACGGAAAACTACACCCGCATCACCGAGTACAAGCATCTGACCGGACAGAAGAGTCCGAAGACCAGCCTGACCTACGAATACCCCTCGGACATCGGAGATCCCTATTACCCGGTGCCGCGGCCCGAAAACGAGGCGTTGTACAAAAGCTACGAAGCATTGGCAGCGGCGTGCCCACAGGTCTGGTTCGTCGGACGTCTGGCGACATATCGCTATTACAATATGGATCAGGTCGTCGGGCAGGCTTTGGCGACGTTCGCACGCATTCAAAAGAGCATGCCGGCAAACGGCATCGGGCAGATGCCGACGCAGCGCGAGGCGGCGGAGTGAACGATGCGCCGGGATTAAGCTGCGTTCGCGGCGACCGACCCGCAACAATCGAGGCGTGCCTTGCCCTCATCCGCGGCGAAAAGTCGCCAAGGGTCGCACGCCAGGCGTTCATCGCTGCGGCCACGGACGCCAAGATCTTTCTCGGCGGGCAGATTTAGGCTTACCGCGTAGCCGATGCAGTTAAAGCGCGGCGCAGTATCGGCGGGGCTATACCGCGCCTGCTGGCTCGTTTTCGAAAGCCTCGAACAATCGGCGCTGGCGCTCCAACTCGTCGGCAAGCGGCTTGTGAAGAGTGCGCGAGCCGTCCGCATGAATGGTGGAGAACAAGCCGACTTCGGCGTGGCGCGAATTGTCCCAACCGGGGTAGGCCGTCACCGGATACAGGCATATGCCCTCAATAGGTGCGCCGAGGCTCATCGCATCGCGCACTTCGTCGCAAACATAATGGAGCCAAGCCGGCCGTCCTGACCCCTCGGCGCCGGTCTCGGCAATAAACATCGGCTTCTTGTAGCGCTCGTCGACCTCGACCAGCATTTCCGAAAGCGCCCGGTATTCGTGGTGCCCCATCGGTATCGTTGGCCCATTCAAATACCATTGGTTGTGCGGATAGAAGTTGAGACCTATGACGTCGACAAGGTCCTCGCTGCCACCCAACTCCGGCTCCGCGCGCCCGACCAGCATGTCGTAAGCCTCGAACTGGCCCTGACGAGCATTTTCGGCGCGCCGCCGCTCGGCGCGAGTGCGGTCACGAGGAGCAATATGGATGAGCGGTTCAGCCCAGATGAACCTGCAACTCGGTTCGGCCTCCCGCATTGCTCTGACCCCGGCGATCGCTGCCCTGACAAGGTGGCGTTTGAACCATCCGCGCTTGTCCTGCCCGACGCGCGGGAAATAGCCGACCTCCACCGCCCACGCAAAAAACGAAATTTCGTTGATCGGACATACCAGGGGAGCCACTCCGGTGGCTAAGCGATGAACCCGAACAGCTTCCGCGGCGAAACGGACATAGGCCTCGACAAAGCCCGGGCCACCTTGGTCGACGTGGTCTGGCGAACCATAGTGGAAGATATCCCAGATGACCTGCACCCCGGCCGCTTGGGCTGCTTCGATCACCGACATCCAGCTCGACCAGTTAAAGACTCCCGGCGCTGTTTCGATCAAGTGCCAGCGCAAGCCGTCGCGGATCGTGCGAAGCCCAAGCTCGGCACAGCGGCGATAGTCGCCGCATGCATGGGTGTCATGTGAGGTCGCACGGATCAGATCAAGGCGCACCCCGTCGGCACGACGATGCGAGGAACACTCGAAACCACCCATGAAAAAGCTGTCGATGCCAGAAGGATCTGCCGCGGGCCGACGAGCCGGTTCCTCGTTCATACCGGCATCCTGACGGCCAGGGATGGCGCAAGCACTTGCGTTCGGCGATCGCCCATTGCCAGGTTCGGTCGGCTCGTCGATTTCGATTCGGCTGCCATCACGTCGACGTGTTGGCGTTGCCTGGCGATCACGGCCATGATCTCCTCGCGCAAGACGGAGACGAGATCGGGCTGGTTGCGGCTTCGGCGCTCGTAAGCCAACAGCAGTGCAAGCGCTCGCGCGCTACCGGCGCGCTGCCGCGGCGCTTGAAGATGTCGAGCAGGTTCATGCTGCCCTCCTCTCCAACAGCCGGTCGAGGAGGCCCCTCCGCTCGAAAGGCAGCAGGATGACCGGCAGGTCCTCGCCCTCAAGTCTTCTTGCTGCGTCGATATAGGCGCGCGCAGCGGGGTTCGTGTTTTCGCTGAGCGTAACCGGCGCGCCCACATTGGATGCGCGCAGCAGTACAATGCGGTTAGTGCCAAAACACGTGTGCTCGACAGGCAAGCGACAGAGGAAATGGCCAATCCGAATTCGCTCATTGCGCTGCTCAAGAAGATGCAAATTTCGGATTGCCACCCCAGCAATACGCGACCTCACGCGGCCTGCTGCATTGCCCGTTCGTTGACGCCAGTTTCGCCGAGTTGGGTGAGCGCCTCATCGGTGGCTTTTTCTTCTTCGAGAGTCTGTTCCAGAAGTGGGACTGCGTCTCTTAGGCCGAGCAAGCCCGCCCACGTCACAAGAGTGCCGTAGCGCGCGATTTCATAATGCTCGACGGCCTGGGCTGCAGCCACGAGCCCTGCGTCCAATGCTGGAGCGTCTCCGAATTCCTCCAAAATCTCCTGCCCCTCCTCGATCATGCCATCGATCGCTGGGCACGTCTTGCCCTGGGCCCTCTTGCCAAACGCGTCGAAAACCTGCTGCAGGCGCTCGATTTGACCTTCTGTCTCGGCTCGATGCTTTTCGAACGCGGCCTTCAGCTCTTCGGACTCTGCGCCCTTTGCCATTTTCTTTAAGGCGGTCAGAATCTTCCGTTCGGCGTAGTAGATGTCCTTCAGACCATCGTAGAAAAGGTCTTCCAAGCCCTTGGAACTGCCCTGTGATCTTCTCCTCGTCACCATTCTCATCTCCTGTTGAAAGCTATCGATGGATGTACGGCTCTAACAAGTCCAGTGCCTTGTTGTTCCTTCACCATGGCCGGCAATTCGCTTGTCCTGCGAATGTTGGAACGAACTGCTCAATCTTAAGTCGAGCCGCGTCTATTTTGGTCCGGTTAACCGATGTGAATGCGCATCTGAGAAACTTCCGCAATTAATATGGGTGAAGTTGGCTTGGAGGTGTGTCGTGCGACGGCGTGAAGATCTTATCGAACAATATGTCGGCACGCGCAGTCGCCGCCACCGCCTGATATCGACAGAGCTCGCCTTCAGAGCGCTGAGGCAAATCGTTCCGACGCCCTCGATTTCGGACCGTGAGCTCGAAAACATGGTCGCTGGCCAACGGTCAGTTGTGGTCTCGCCGTAGACTTCGATCATACCCGCTAATGTCGGATGCGACCTCGCCCCAGGGCGGCTACACTAATTGACAATGGTTGTGCTTTGAAGCGGCAACCTGGTTCAGCGATAGTTCGACTTCTGAGCATACCGACCGACGAATGGAACCGAATATGGGTCGTAGAACCTCGATCTGCGCCATGCCTGATTCGATGGATGGTCTACAGATAAAGCGGCCTCCCCGACGTTCGAACCCGCCCCACTTTATGACGTTCTGCCATTCTGAGTCCAAAGGCGTTATGCGGAATGCGATCCCAATCGCCTCGGTCCAACGTCGACCTGGCTCAGGCCCAGTTCCGCCGACTCTATCCGCAATCCGGCAACCGCCAGCAAGGCGCGCGTTCCCGTGGGCACTTCGAGTTTGGCGGACGTTGTGCTGTTCCAGTCTGCACCGATCTCTGTCACCCCACGCGGGTTGCTCACGGCTCGCGCGCAATGGATCAGGGATTGCTGCCCATCGTTGCAGCCGGCTGCCCATCGCGCAGGTGATCGCCTCTTTCCTTCAGTGTCCACGCCGACGCTTCGCCGAGAAGCTCCAGCACGCTGGCGCGTGGGCGACTGAGGCGGCTTGTCACTGTTCCCAGCGCGCAACCGCATTATCTCGGCGGCCACGGATCTGGTTCAACGGGACGGCTCGGCTTTCGCCGCCTCAAAGGATTTTCAGGATATGTATGTCGTTGACATGGCCCGCGCCCCGGGAATAGGCGCGGGCCGATCGGACAACCCGATCATGCAGCTGGGAGGACAACGGCTGCAGGCATCAAACCTTGCCCCGGCGCTGTTGTTCCAGCTCTGGTGCAAAAAAGCTCGTGTCCTGTTCGCGGCTTGTGCACCGACACATCCGGACCCAGCGCCTGACATCCATATCCATATCTGCCGATCCCGATTTGAAAATCCCTGTGTCCATGTCGGGGGCAACTTTCCCTCGAATATCCAGGTCTGCCTTGGCGCTAGCTGCGATTGCTGGATGTGAAGGTCAGATAGGCCTGCCAGCCTGTTTTGTGGGTACATAGGAAGAAGATCACTGATGTCCCGGCAGAACATTGACCCTTATTCGGCTGCATCAGGGCAAGGCCTTCGGCCCCCTAGGAGAGCCATGAACATGCTTACCAAATTCGGCAATCTCAGCAGATCGCCAAGCGACCCCAAGGTCGTAAAGTCTGGGCCGACTGCGCTCGCAGCCTCCAATATGCTTGCACGCAAACTCGGCTGGTTCAGCATAGCGCTGGGCGTCGGCGAGCTTGTGGCCTCCGAGCGGATCGCCCGCGCACTCGGCATGCGCGGCAAAGAGAGCATCATCCGTGCCTACGGGGCGCGGGAAGTCAGCAGCGGCATTCTCTCCTTGTCGGTAGACAAACAGGCAGGGCTTTGGAGCCGTGTGGCCGGTGACGCGCTCGACATAGCAACACTCTTGCCGGCGTTCCGGCGCGACAATGCAAAACGTGACAACGTCGGCCTTGCTCTGGTCCTCGTCGCCGGTGTGACGCTCATCGATTGGTTGAGCGCCCAAACGGTAAGCGCCCGGCACGCTCGCGGCCGCGCGCAACCGCAGGATTTTAGCAACCGCAGCGGCTTCCCACGCGGAGTGGCCGCCGTGCGGGGCCTTGCGCGGACAGAGAGGTCGACATCTGCCGGCCAGAACTGACGTCCTGGTTGACCGGCACCACCCCTGTCCTCCTTCTCTGCCGTCGCCGCCGCCCGAAATGGCCGTGGGTCAACAGGATGGCAGCCGGTCGGCCGCCACTGCCAAAAGTTCTCTCGGCGATATCGACAATAGTCTTCCGGACATTGGCACCCGGTATCGATCAACACCAATTGTGACCGCCGCAACCAGGCACACCGAAGTAGACGACATTGACGATCGCAAGCCGCAGATAGGCGAGTTCAGGCCTGATGCTGTGTGCTCCGTCGCCACGATCCTGCATCGCAGCGCCGATCAGCCGCCAGTTTGATCTGGATGGCCATGCGTTTTCTTTGCAGCAGGTGATGGTTTCTCCTTCAGCAGCCGAATGATCGCGTCGACAGGCGACGCAAGGTCCGGCGGCGACTTCCTTTTCGATCGCCACAACCGACCGAAGATTGTTCTCAGTATTCGCATTGCCGTTACCTCCGAGACCTCCAAACTTGGTTTGGGCAACATTGTTCCTGATCCTCGTGAGTTTCGAAGGCGAGCAAGTCGGCGTAGAATAAGCCGCCCGCAGGCCGCGGCTGGAGTTGTTTCTCTGCCGGCTGTTCGCCAATACATTTGGGGGCCAACGTGAACGAAGATGAGCGTCACCAATAGCGACCGGCGTAGAGGGTCTCGACTATGTCTTGCGCGGCGGTTACGCCAGGTTTCGGGCGCACCTCGTTGAGGGGAGGCCCGGATCGGGCAAAACCACAATTGGGCTGCAGTTCCTCATCAACGGGGGCTCGCAACGCGAAAATGCTTGTACATCACCCTGTCCGAGAGCAAGCGCGAACTAGGCCGTGAACTCATAAATGCGGAATGACCGAGATGGGGTGGAAAGCAGTCGGCCGCCCTATCCCGTCTTCAGTTCCCCAATGCTCATGATTTGAGGGCTTCCACGCAGAAGCACCTCTCCATCATGTGATGGCAGAAGCAGGGGTGATGCCTTTCGGCCTAGCAGGGCGCGCTCCATGGCGTCACCAAAAGTGCGCCCCATTAAGCCGATGCCGCTCATCATCGGGGACACCACAAATACCCGGCCCCCACTATCGATATACAGGCTTTGGTGATGGTTATGAGCTGTGGCAAAGCAAGCCAACTCCGTCTGAAGCAAGTCTCCAATCTCGGCAATCTCTCGGTAGCCTTCATGTGGGGACCAACAGAAGACGACATCGCTCCGGGCGCATTCCATGCCACGGCCGAGCTCGCCGACATTGAGGCCGCCGAACTCGCTGAGAATGGCAGCCACGGGATGACTAGCCGGGACCTCTGGAGACATGGGCACTTTGCGCCCAGGAAACCATCCGGCTGCGGCAAAGATCGGCAAAACAGCGGTCGGCAGAGTTGTCATTCTGAATTTATCGTCGGTAGTTTCAAGGTCCGCAATGGGTTGTTTTCCGACTGGCGGCTTTCATATTGCGGCGCAATCTGATTCAGGCTCCGCATGAGCCGATATGACCTGACCGACTTCGAGTGGCGCGTGATCGAGCCGCTGTTGCCCAACAAGCCGCGAGGAGTGCCGCGCGTCGATGACCGGCGGGTGCTCAACGGCATCTTCTGGGTGCTGCGATCCGGTGCGCCATGGCGCGATCTGCCAGAGCGATACGGCCCACGCACCACCTGCTACAACCGCTTTGTCCGATGGCGGAAAGCAGGTGTTTGGGACCGCCTCATGGCCGACATTACCAAAACCCATGACGGCGAGGTGCAGATGATTGACACCTCCATTGTTCGCGTCCATCAGCAGGGCGCGACGGCAAAAAGGGGGGTCGAGATTATTGTCTCGGTCGTTCTCGAGGCGGGCTGACAACCAAGATCCATGCTCTTGTCGACGCCCAAGGGAGGCCGATCAAACTAACGCTGACGGCAGGCCAGAAGAGCGACATCGCCTCCGCAGTCGACTTGATCAGGGATTTGCCCGAGGGTGCCATGCTGCTCGCCGACAAGGGCTACGATGCGAACGCCCTGCGCACGGCCATCACCGAGCGAAAGGCTTGGGCCAACATCCCGCCCAAGGCCAACCGCAAGGACCCGATCTGCTTCAGTCCCTTCCTCTATAAGGCGCGCAACCTGGTAGAGCGCTTCTTCAATAAAGCCAAGCAGTTCCGGCGGATCGCGACACGCTACGACAAGCTGGCAGAAAACTATCTTGCTGCCCTCAAACTCGTGTCAATTCGCATCTGGCTACGCAGTAATGAGTCTACGCCCTAGTGTTCGTGGCAAACAGCACGGTTGGAGTCTGAAAGGCATAGAAATTCTGGAGCTCGTTCCTCCAGAGCTCAGTCTCGATCCGTCCCAGTTGCAGACGCTTGTTCATTCTTCGACTTCGAACTCGGAGAAACCGTGCAGGCAGCTTTGGCTGAGATCGACCGCATCAAGCCGCATCGCGTCGTCTTCAATTCTCTTTCCGAAATCCGGCTCCATCTCGCAAGGCTCGTTACGCTACACCGGCAGGGTTTTCCACTATTATGATCGGCTCGTGCCCGATTTTCTACCCAACGTGGCCGAGACTCAAGTATTAGATTTTGCTTATGGAGCGCCGGCACGCCATCCGAAGGATCAAGGACGGGCTTTGGGAGGTCTATGACATAGACGATGAAAAGGTTGTCTTCGTGGACAGCGTACCCCTGACCAATTTGCGGGACGAAGAGGCACTCGAGGCATTGGAGTTGCTAATGGGTGGATTTCTTGTTTCGAGCAGGTCTCCAAGGCTCAGTTGATGGTTTCCAGGGACATGTTTCGCGCACTTCAGGCGAAGCGACCCCACGCCTTTCATTGTGGGTTCCATCAGAACCGCACGGCACGAGCTTCCAGCGCCGGTCGCCCTGCGGCGGGACGTTGGGGGTGGCACCAAGCAGGCGGGGAGGATGATCGCGATTGCGCACCGATTTACGCGGCAAATCTTGGCTCGGGAACTCCCGCTACGCCGAGGCCGGTGACGGCAAAGAGGCTGCCGCGTAAAACTCCGTCGCCCGGAAAGCGTGGCAGCGGCGGTTTGGCCATCGACGTGACGTACAGGGTGTCGAGCTTCGGTCCGCCGAACATGACGCTGGTGATCTTCTTGACCGGCATGTCGATGATGCGGTCGACGCTGCCGTCAGGCGCGTAGCGGACCAGCCTGCCATCATAGACCAGCGCGTTCCAAAGGAATCCTTCGGCATCGACGGTCGAGCCGTCGGCCGCGCCACCGCGGCTGGTGTCGACACGCACGAAGGTACGCCGATTGGTGGCGGCACCTGTTGCGATGTCGTAGTCGTATGCCCAGATCTCACCGGTCCAGGTGTCGGCGAAATAGAAGGTGCGGTCATCGGGGCTCCAGCACGGGCCATTGGAACAGATGATGCCGGAATCGATCCTTGTCACGGAGAAATCGGGATCGAGCCGGTAGAGGCCGCCGGAAGGCCCCTCCTCCATCGTATCCATGGAGCCGGCGAAGAAGCGGCCGCGCCGGTCAACCTTGCCGTCGTTGAGCCGGTTCATCGGCCTGTCCGGCTCCGGATCGTGGATCAGCGTCACCTCGCCGGTGGCAAAATCGAGCAGATGGAAACCGCGCTGCAGCGACACCACCGCGCCGTTACCGTCCTTGCGCAATGCCATCGAACCGATCTTCATCGGCACGTCCCAGCAGCGGATCTCGCGGCCGTCGGCGGTCGCCCGAAACACGCGCCCGTCGAAACTATCGATCCAATAGAGGCGCTCCTGCTCGACGTCCCACAGCGGTCCCTCGCCCAGCGTGGTCTTCACGTCCACCACGACTTCGATCTTCATGCCGTCCTCCTCTGTTCCGACGCTCTGCGGCAAAGGTCAGAACGCGACCTTGTCGCCGCCTTTCAATGACAGGATTTCGCGTGCCTCGTCGGGCGTCGCCACTTCCATGCCGAGGCCTTCGATGATCTTGCGGGCGAACACCACCTGCTCAGCGTTCGACTTGGCAAGCTTGCCCTTGCCGGCCCAAAGACTGTCTTCAAGCCCGACGCGGATGTTGCCGCCAAGCGCTGCCGATTGCGCCGCAATGCGCAACTGGCTGGCGCCCGCACCCAGTACCGACCAGCGGAACTGGTCGCCGAACAGCCGGTCGGCGGTGCGCTTCATATGGGCGACGTCTTCCGGATGGGTGCCGATGCCGCCGAGCAGGCCGAACACCGACTGCACGAAGAACGGCGGCTTCACCAGCCCGCGATCGGCGAAATGGGAGAGGTTATAAAGATGGGCGATGTCGTAGCACTCGAACTCGAAGCGCGTGCCATTGTCGTAGCAGGTCGCCAGTATGTATTCGATGTCCTTGAACGAGTTACGGAAGACCAGATCGCGCGTGGCTTCCAGATGCGGCTTTTCCCAGTCGAATTTGAACGTCTCGTATTTGTTGGCGAGGTGATAGAGCCCGAAATTGATCGAGCCCATATTGAGCGAGGCGACCTCCGGCTTGAATTGGGCGGCGGGACGCACACGCTCCTCGACCTTCATGTAGGGACTGCCGCCGGTGGTGATGTTGATGGCGGCATTGGTACCTTGCTTGACGCGCGGCAGGAAACGCGCGAACGCCTCAGGCGTCTGGTCGGGCTTGCCGGTCTCGGGGTCGCGGGCATGCAGATGCAGGATCGCCGCACCCGCCTCCGCCGCCGCGATCGCCTCGGAGGCGATCTGGTCCGGCGTGATCGGCAGATAGGGTGACATGGTCGGCGTGTGGATCGCCCCCGTCACCGCGCAGGTGATGATGACCTTGCCGTTGGGTTGCTGGGCGCCGGGCTTGCGGCTTGTTTGCGTCATCGTCCAAACTCCTGATCCGATTTTTTCTTGTGCGCCGCCAGCGCCATCAGCCGGCGGTCGCGCCAGACCTGTCGTTGGCCGAGTCCTTCCCGCGGCAGGCGCTTGCGGCGCTCGGCCTCGACGGTCTCCATGACCTCGCCGGCCCAGTCGACGCGGCGCAGCATCTGCGGGAAGATGTTGGAATAGATCGTCTGATAGCGCTCGACATAGTCGCGCACACCACCCGGCGCATTAAGATCGATCGTCTCGAACGGACCCATGAACGACCAGCGCAGCGCCAGCCCGTCGCGCAGGCCGGTGTCGACGTCCTCGACGCTGGCATAGCCGTCGGCGACAAGCCGGAACGCCTCCTCCAGCAGCGCCCCTTGCAGGCGGTTCATGATGAAGCCGTCGAGCTCGCGCTTCATTACCAGCGGCGCATGGCCAGCTTCGACAAGAAATGCGCGGGTCCTTTCCACCGTGTCGGCAGAAGTCCATGGCGCCGGCACCACTTCGGCTGCCGGGATGAGATAGGGCGGATTGATTGGGTGCACGACCAGGCAGCGGTGCCGCCCCTGCAGATGATCGGTGAATTTCGACGGCAACAGCGCCGAAGTGGAACTGGCGATCACCGCCTGCGGACCGGCAAGGGCGTCGATCCGGGAAAACACGTCACGCTTCACCTCGAGATTTTCGGGCGTGTTCTCCTGGACGTGGACGGCATCGGCCAAGGCGTCGCCAAGCTCCGCCACAATGGCAATGCGGCCGAGCACGGCATCCACCGCCTGTCCCCGCAGCAAATCGTTGGCAGCGAGGTCGCCGAGTACGCCGGCGATGTAGTCGCGCGCACTGCTGGTCGCGGCAGGTGATTGGTCCCACATCCGCACATCATGACCGGCGCGGGCGAAGCTGATCGCCCATGCCCGCCCGATGAAACCGCTTCCAATGATTGCGACATCGGCCATTGTCAGTCCCTCACAGTGTTTCGACGTTGCCGTCGACGCCGAGCGACTGGCCGGAAATGTTGACGCCCGCGTCGGAGAGCAAGAAGGCGACCATCGCCGCGACATCATAGGGGCTGGTCATGCGGCGCAGCGAGATGTTCTGGAGATAGCGATCCGTCATCTCTTCGTGGCTGATACCAATCTGCTTGGCGCGTGCCGAGATGACACCTTCGATGCGTGGTCCCTCGATGATGCCAGGCAGAATAGCGTTGACCCTTATGCCATGCGGCCCGAGCTCCTTGGCGAGGCTCTGCGTGAAGCCGATGACGCCGAACTTGGCCGCCGAATAGGGCGTGCGGAACGCATAGCCATGGCGGCCAGCCGCCGACGACATCGATACGATCGAGCCGCCGCCCGCCGCCTTGATCAGCGGCACGGCGCGCCGGGCGCACAGGAACTGGCCGGTCAGGCAGATGTCGATGCAGCGTCGCCAGTCGGCCGGGTCGATCTCGTCGACGCCGCCGGTCGGCCCGGCGATGCCGGCATTGTTGATCAGGGCGTCGAGTCCGCCAAGTTTTTCCCCGACAGCCTCGAACAGCCGGTCGACGTCCTCTTCCCGCGAGACGTCGGCCTTGATCGCGGCGACAAGCGCTATCTTGTCCGGAGCAGCGGCCAGCGCCTGATCGGAAACATCGCAGACGACGACACGCGCGCCGAGCCGCGACAGGGTGTCGGCAATGGCAAAGCCGATGCCGCCGGCGCCCGCTGTCACCAGCACGCGCTGTCCTTTCAACCCGGCCAGAAATTCGTCCGCCGATGCCGGTGCTTTTGTGCTCATCGTCCTGTCCTTCTCATTGCAGCCGCCGTTCGCGCAGCGCCATGACGGCGCCGAGAACGACCAGCCCGTAAAGAATTGCCCGTGTGGCGTAGGGAAGCGTGGTGCCGGCCAGCAGCATCTGCAGCGCCGTGAGTAACAATACGCCGCCCAGCATGCCGAGATAGTGGCCGCGCCCGCCGGTGATCAGCGCACCGCCGACCACCACCACCGCGATTGATGGCAAGAGATAATCGTCGCCCATGCCGAGGCTCGCCTGGCCGGAAAAGCCGGTCAGCATGATGCCGACAACAGCTGCGCAGACGGCCGACAGCATGTAGACCAGGATCAGCGTGCGCTCGACGCCGATGCCCGACAATCGCGCCGCGCGCAGCCCGTTGCCGATGCCGTAGACCCTGCGTCCGAACGGCGTGCGCCCGAGCAGCAGCACCGCCGCCACCACGAAGACGACCATCAGCAGGACCACAGGCGTCAGCAGACCGAGCTTGCCGGTCATGAACCAACGCAGCAGCGGTGAGGAAAAGCCGGCCGGCGTTCCCTGCGAATAGAGCAGCGCAAAACCTTGCAGAATGCCGTTGGTCGCAAGCGTCATGACGATCGGCGAGATGCCGAGATAGACGATGCCGAAACCATTGGCGAAGCCGATGGCGCAAGCCATCAGCAACACGACCGGCAAGGCGTAGACAAGAGCCGCATCGGAGCCGTTGACCATACCGGCCAGGATGATGCCGGAAATGCCGATCGTCCACGGCACGGAGAGGTCAAGGCCGCCGGTCAGGATGACGGTTCCCTGCCCAAGCGCCAGCACGGCGAGGAAGGACGACAGCACGAGCAGCGAATTCCAGTAACCCGGATTGAGGATGGCGCGGCCGAGCCAGACCTGCGTGACGATGATGATCACCAGCAGGCAGACATAGGCGGGCAGCGCATAGCGTAGCGTCTCGGCGTTGCGCAGATGGAAGGCGGGACGCGGCGATGCCGGGCCGCGCGGGCCGTGTGAGGATCCGGCGATCTTGAGACGTCGGTCCGCGCGCTCGAGCTGCGAGGGCAATATACCGGCGCGCCAAGCCGCCAGCCGAGCGCGCGCGGCGCGCAGCTGCACCGCAAGCACCGATGCGTGCGAGATGGAGCCGGCAAGAGCCGCCAGCACCAGAATGGTGCCTTCGGCGATGGTCGAATAATAGGCCGACACATTGAGCACCAGCAGGATATTCACCACGATCATCAGGATATAGGCGCCGAAGACAGTGCCCACCGGGCCACCCTGCCCGCCCCCGAGACGTGTGCCACCGACGACAACCGCAGCGAACATCGACAGCAGCAGCGGATTGCCGACCAGCGGATCGCCGCTGCCGGTCTGCGCGCTGATGAACACGCCGGCAAGGCCATAGCAGCCGCCAGCGATCACGTAGACGGCAAAGCGCACCAGCACGACACTGATGCCGACTGCTGCGGCCGAATCCGTGTCGCTGCCAACGGCATAGAGCGCCGTGCCGAAACGAGTTCGCTTCAGCCAGAACCAGGCGAGCAGGACGACACCGATCACCACCAGCGGCATCGGCAGCCAGCCGGTGATCGCGTCGCCGAGGTAAAAGGTGCCGAGGTCGGGCGACACGAAGCCACCGGGCTTGTCCATCACCAGCAGCGTCACGCCTTGCAGGATGAACATCGTGGACAGCGTCACCACGATGGGCTGCATACGCAGCACCGCGATGAAGAAGCCGTTGAAGGCACCCACGGCCATGCCGACGCCGATGCCGACTGTCGTCCACAGCATGACGCTGGCGCCTGGCGCCATCGGGTCCATACTCGATGCCAGCACGACATTGACCAGCGATATCACCGCGCCCGCGGACAGGTCGAAGCCACCCGACAAGATCACGATGGTCTGGCCGATCGCCGCGAGCGCCGAGGTCGCGCCGCCACTCGACAGGAACGACACGTCGAAATATGTGAGCGGACCAGCGCTGACCCAATCGACGATGAAAAGCAGGATCGCAAGCACGATCGCCGCGATCAGCGCGCCGCGATTTCGCATCAGCGCGCGGCGCAGCCAGAAGCCGCCGGAAACAGCGGATGAAACTGCTGCGCTGCTCATGCGGCGGCTTCCCCGGCATGCCCGAGCGCCGGGCGCATAATGGCGGGTTCGGTGATGGCGTCGCCTTCGAGCTCGGCTGCAATGCGCCCGTCATAAAGGACCAGGACCCGGTCGCATTGGTGGACGAGTTCGGGGATCTCGGTCGAGTGCAGCAGGATCGAGCCGCCGGCTGCCACGTAGTTTCGCATCATCACATAAAGCTCGTGCTTGGTGCCGACGTCGATGCCGCGGGTCGGATCGAATAAGAGCAGGATGCGGCTCTGCGCCACCAGCCATTTGGCGATGGCGATCTTCTGCTGATTGCCACCGGAAAACGCGCCTGCCCGCGTCCACAACGCGCGGCGGTCGACCTCGACAGTGGCAAACGCCTCCTCGACCGAGCGCGTCTCGGCCTCGGCGTCGACCAGACCGAAGCGCGTGAACCGCGACACCACAGGCAGGGTGGCATTCTGGCTGCCCGACAGCTTCAGGAACAGGCCTTCGGATTTGCGGTCCTCCGGCACCAGGCCAATGGCCATGTTGGGCAGCAAGGCATCGGCGGGTGAGCCCAGCCAGACCTTGCGGCCGTCGACCAGTATATCGCCGCGCTCTATCTCGGCCATGCCGAAGCAGGCCAGGAACAAATCCTGCTGGCCCATGCCTTGCAGTCCGGCAACGCCGAGAATCTCGCCCCGGCGCAGGTCGAAACCGGCGCCATCGAGCTTGCGCCCGACTTTGAGGTCGCGCACGCCCAGGACGGGCGGCCCGAACACCTGGGCGCTGTCGGGCTTGGGCGGAAAGGTCTGCTCGATGCTGCGGCCGATGATCTTCTTGATGACGTCCGCGTCCGAGACATCGGCAACTGGCGCGGTCACGATGTGGCGGCCGTTCCGGAGAATCGTCAGCGTCTCGCAGAAGGCGCGGACCTCGCGCATGCGGTGGGTGATGAAGACGATGGTCGTGCCCGCCGCCTTCAGCCTGGCAATGATGTCGCCCAGCCAGTCGACGTCGCGGCCGGCGAGCGTCGAGGTCGGCTCGTCGAGCAGCAGGATGCGCGGCTTGCGGTAGACGGCGCGCGCGATTTCGATCTTCTGGCGCACCGAAAGCTCGAGCTCGCTCACCTCGGCATCGAGATCGACGGAAAAACCGAGATCGTCGATGTGGCGGCGGACCGCCTTGCGCGCAGCAGCGCGCCGGATCAAGCCGGAGACGCCGACGGGAGCGTAAGGCAGCAGCATGTTGTCGAGAACGGAGAGATCGCGCACCAGCGTCATCTCCTGGAACGCTGTCTGCACGCCCAGCGCATGTGCTGCGCGCGGTGCGCCGTAGCCGATCTCCTTGCCGAAGACACGGATATGCCCCTGGCTCGGCCTAACCAGCCCGGACAGAAGTTTCACCAGCGTCGACTTGCCGGCTCCGTTTTCACCGAGCAGTGCATGGACGCTGCCGGGCGCGATACGGAACGACACGTCGTCCAGCGCCACGGTCGGGCCGAAAGCCTTGCTGATGCCGTCGATCTCAACGGCGGGAAGCTCGTAATGTGCTGTCATCGTCCTTGATCGTCGCGCGGATCGACGATGCACGGACAAGATATCCGTGCATCGTCGGGATTGCCTTGGGAGACTTATTCCTCGGGCTGGCCGACGAGGGCAGCGGCGAGGCCGATCTCGGGTGTCTGATCCGAGAAGATCGAGGCGAACCAGCCGGGATTGGAGACCAGCGACGGCTTGAAAGCGTTGCAGCCGGCCTTCATTTCCGCCCAGGTGCCTTCATCGCAAAGCTTGATCGTCTCGTTGGTGACGATCGGCAGCGGTAATATCGTCTTCTTCGGCACGTCCTTGCCTTCGATCGCCTCGACCGCGAGCTTCAAGGCGAGCGCGCCGGAATAGGGTGGCGAGGCATAGGAAATGCGCGGCGCGCCGAGCGCCGCATAGGGAGATGCCGCGCCCTCGACCTCGGTGCCCTCAGGCAGCATCTGGATGCGCCCGCCATTGGAGCCCTCGCCGGCGCAAGGCAAGAGTTCGCTGCTCTTCTTGCCGGCCTCGAGCTGCATGGCATTGGCGGTGAAGCAGCCGACCTGCATCCACAGCCCGTTGATGTCGTCCCAGCTGCGCGTCGCCAAAATCTTCGAGAGCTCGGTGCGGGCCACCGCCTGGCTCCACATGCCGACCGCCTCGCCGACGATCTTGATATCAGGGTATTTGGCGAAGACCTCCTTGGCGGCCTTGGTGCGCAGATCGTCGACCGAGGTGCCGGGAACGCCGGTCACCGCAATGATGTTGCCCTTACCGTTGAGCCTCTTGACCAGCCATTCGGCCGTCACCCGTCCTGCCTCCTCTTGGTCGATGTGAACGTTGTATGCGCAGGGCTCGGTGATCTCGGCGTCGTAGGCGAAGACCTTCACGCCCTTGTCGCAGGCATTCTTGACCACCTGGTTGAGCGCGGTCGGCGAGATCGGAAAGATCACGATGGCTTCAGCACCTGCCTGCACCATCGCGTTGATCTGCTGGATCTGGCGCTGTGCATTCGGCCCAGCCACCTGAACCTGCAGATCGACCTTGTCGGCCATGCTCTTGTGCGAGGCCATCGCCTTGACCATGTTGGCGGCCTCAGCTTGCCAGTCGTTGCCGATGAAGCTCATGCTGAGAAAGATTTTGTGCTTTTCGCCCGCCTCGGCGGCGGACGGGCCAAAGGCGCAGGCAGCCATGCCGGCCAGCAGCGCGAGCCGCCGGACTTTCGATCCGATACCCATGTGAACTCCTCCCAATCCGAATGACCGAATGCCTCCCAAGGGCACGAAACGTAACCCTTGTCATTCGATGTTGGCGACCGTATCATGCTTTGATCAAAGATCAATGATGAAATGGCGAGGTAAGAGCAGGATAGGTCGGCGCTTGACGCGGCAATCCGAACCCTGCATTCCGGGCACAGGCGCCGGGTATGACAAGAGCGTCGCCCATATGGGGGAAGGTTAGGCAGAGATGGCTGGGGCGGCATTCAGAAAGCCGGGCGTCGAGATCACGCCGCTGTCCAGGGAAACCCTGCAGGACAGGGTTTACCGGCACGTTACCGAGTTGATCCTCGACGGCAGCATCGTTCCAGGTGAAATGGTGACAGTGCAGAGCCTCGCCGACGCTTTCGGCGTCAGCCCGATGCCGGTTCGGGAGGCACTGCGGCGTCTGAGCGCCGCTAACGCCTTGATGGTGGTTTCGGGCCGTTCGATCGGTATCCCTGCATTAAGTCGTGCGCGGCTTATCGATCTCAGGAACGTCAGGTTCGAAATTGAGGCGATCGCCGCCGCATGGGCCGCCGAACGCATGGACCATCAAGGCGTGATGCTGCTGCGCCAGCATCTGGAAGCACTCGAGCAGGCCAATGCCGCCGGCGACGTCAAATCCTATCTCAGGGCCAATTACGCCTTTCACTTCTCCATCTATCGGGCCGCGGGCTCGGAAAACATGCTCAACATCATCGAGAACCTGTGGCTGCAGATCAGTCCCTATTTCAACATGCTGCACGATTCCGGAAACTATTCGACCGCCAATCAGCACCATCAGGAGATGTTTGCAGCGCTGCGAGACGGCAACGCGGAGGCGGTCCGGGCTGCGGTTCGCGCTGACATCGACGCAGCTTTCACTGTCCTGATCAAACTGCTGAAATAGGGTCAGGTCGCCAAGCCCGACATGGCAGGACGGTGATGCTCACCACCAACCGAACCGCCGAGCATCAGCGGGCATTTCCGGGGCCCTGCTGCGGTGATTCATCCAGATTATAATGTTTTGACCCACCTTGCTTAGCGCGGGACGGTCCAGCGCTCACAGGCGGAGTTGGTCAGGGTAACGCTTGCTAGAGCCTACAAGCTCATCCTTTAATCGCTGGCATTGCGGTGTGACCGTCGGCACGGGTCAAGGCATGCGCGATTGATGACGGCGGCTTGTCAACGAGAACGGGAGACGGCAGTGTTCTGACGTTGTCAATGAGCCGCGTTTGGCCGAGCCAAGCCGCTGCAAACAGGCGTGCCGGCCGATCCAGGCTTGTTATCGGTTGCAGGTCTGTCTCCCCGCGAAGTTCCAGGTATTCGACCTCACTATAGCCTGCAGACAGGATTGCTGCGCGTGCGTCGGCAAGCGTTGGCAGCACGGGAGAGCCGTTCACAAGCCGCTCCGCCGTCTTGAGCAGGACCGATGCGAGTTTCGGGGCGATCGCGCGCTCCGCTGGCGAGAGCCGGACATTGCGCGATGATAGAGCGAGACCATCGGCATCGCGAACTGTCGGACAAGGGACAATGGCGATCGGAATGTCCAGATCCTGGACCAGCCGCCAGATAAGCTGAAGCTGCTGGAAATCCTTTTCCCCGAAAAAAGCGAAATCAGCGCTGGTCTGCAGGAAGAGCTTGGCGACAACGATCGCCACTCCATCGAAATGCCCCGGCCGGAACGCGCCGCACAGGCCCTCGCTGACGCCGGACACCGACACGGTCGTGGCGAAGCCTGCCGGATACATCTCCGCCGCATCCGGAACATAGAGCAGATGCGCGCCGAGCGGAGCGAGCTTTGCCGCATCTTCGCTTTCGGTGCGGGGATAGGCGGCGAGGTCGCCGGCACGGTTGAACTGCTTCGGATTGACGAATAGCGTCACGATCACACGATCCGCCGTCTGGAGCGCCGAGCGGACGAGGCTCAAGTGCCCTTCATGCAGGGCGCCCATGGTCGGCACCACAGCGATGCTCGCGCCCGCGCGGCGCCAACGTGCAACAACGGCGCGAAGCTCGGCAACGGTGCGCACGATTGGCACGCTCATGCGGTTTCTCCTCCGGCAATGGCTTTTGGCCTATCGTGGAAGACATGCTCGGCCGCCGGAAAGCGCCCTTCCCGCACGTCGGCCGCATAGGCGGCAATCGCGGCATCCGCCTCCGAACCAAGTTCGGCATAGCGCTTGACAAATTTCGGACGAAAACCGGTGAACATGCCCAGAATATCGTCGACTACCAGAACCTGGCCGTCGCAGGCGGCGGAGGCGCCGATCCCGATGGTGGGAATCGTAACCTCCTCGGTTATTCTTCGTGCGAGCGGCTCGGGCATCTTTTCCAGCACAACGGAGAATGAACCGGATTCGGCAACAGCAACGGCGTCGCGCAAAATCCTGTCGCCGTCTTCGCCCCTGCCCTGGACCTTGTAGCCGCCAAACACATTGACCGATTGCGGTGTCAGCCCGACATGGGCCATGACGGGGATGCCACGGCTGGTCAAAAACCGGATCGTTTCGGCCATTGTCTCACCGCCCTCCAGCTTGACGGCGGCGCATCCGGTTTCCGCCATCAGCTGCGCGGCGTTGCGAAAGGCCTGTTCGCGGCCCTCCTCATAGGAGCCGAACGGCATGTCGACGACCATCAGCGCCCGTTCAAGGCCGCGGCGCACGGCCTTCCCATGCATGATCATCATCTCCAGCGTAACCCCTAGGGTTGACGTCAGGCCGTGAAGCACCATGCCGACGCTGTCGCCGACCAGGACCACGTCGCAATGCCCATCGGCGAGGCGCGCAACGGGCGTTGTATAAGCTGTTAAGCAGACAATTGGCTTCTTGTGCTTTCGGGCCGCAATGTCCGTCGGCGTCAGCGCCTTTGTTTCGACCGCCACACTCATCGGCACATTCCCTTGGGTCAAGTTCCAGCGGTGACGGTTTTGCATAGTTCTGTGCAGGTGCGAAGGCCAAAACCGCACTGCATCAGAAAAGTTTGTGCATCGCAAAGCAGCTCTCCGCAAAGCAAAGACAAAGGGCCAGCGTTCCTCTGCTTCGGTGATCCTGCGCCAGAACCGTGTTGCTGATCGATTGCGGGCGTACTGCCTGGCGGCATCGTGGGTGATCGCAGCGGTGTTGGCATTTTCCGCATATTAGCGATCCCTTGACTACCGTCAAAGCCGCTCCAGAATCATGGGGCATGGCTTGGGAAATTGCGGACATCAATATCGGCGATGAAGTGGCGATCACCGTGACGGTGCTGAAGCTGCTGGACGACGGAAGAGCTAGCGTCAGCATCCCCTCCTATGGTTTTCCGCATTCGATCCCTGCTCCTAAAAACTCCAAACCCGGTGACGAGCTACAGCTCACTGGCTCGGTCACGCGGGTCGACGAGGAAAATCGAAAGGTGACTGTGAAAGCTGGCGGGCTAATCACCGTGGATGCCGATACGATCACTGACTGGACGCCTGTTCGCCGCAAAAACATGGCGCTCAGAGATGAGGCGGATTAGCGAACGCAGATCAAAGCATGGATGCGGAGGACAAATCCGCAACGCCTGGCCGCCCCTGCCCTGGTACGCATGGCATCGAGGGACCTGCCCGGCCGGCGCGCTGCCGAGCGAGGAGGCTGTCTTGCTCTCTATGGCCAAGAGCCCATGCATGAGGGTAAGGCGCTTGCCAAGGCTATCATTGAAACAGTTGAACGGCTAACTGCTTGCGGGAAGGCAATCGCCGCCAGGTGACGCACTGTACGAAAATTACCAACTTCGTTAGCCGGGAACAAGCACTCCACATCAAACGTTTTTTGCGCGAAGACCGAACTCTCCTCTCTCCTTCGGGTCTGGCTGTAAAGGCCCGCTGCTCTGCACGGGCAGCGGGCCTGAGGGTTCGCATTATGCCGCAGCGCCAGCGTACCGCGCACCTGCCTTAGTCCTCACGATTTGGCTATTTGCCAGCGCGTTTTATCGGATTTGCGCAGACAAAGACCTCGACCCTTTAACCCAACGGGGCGAAATCCTGGCGGAAACGGTTGTGACGACTTTTCGAAATGCTCACACTGACGAACGCGAACTGCTGAAGGCAGTCAGGTCTCGTCGCGGAAATTGAGCAGAAAATTTCACCCGACCGACAAGGTCGGGCTTGACCCATTCGGCCATGGCCGGGAGTCCGTTTGCCGGCTGAAAGGCGGCGACGGCCTTGGCGAAGTTCTGGGAATGGCGACCGTCGATCAGGCCCTGCAAGAAGCGGGCGCGATCCAGAAGGATCTGCGCCTTCAGAAGCATCGATGTGCACCTAGCGGTTCTTTCGCACCCGGTCAGACCGGGGGACAATGCAATCCATGGGACTTGGTTTATGCCATTTCGGGGGACTTGGAAGCCGTGCGTATGGCCTTATGGACGTTGCGCTGCAGGTCCATGAACGCCGCACTCTCCATGACCTCCTCCCGGCGCGGGCGCTGAATATCGACATTGAAGGTTTGCATGATGCGTCCGGGGCCGATCCCCATCACGATGATACGGTCCGATAGGTACACAGCCTCCTCCACATCATGGGTGACGAAGAGGACTGTGAGCCTGTGCTCCTCCCAAATCTGAGTCAGCAGTTCCTGCATCTGATGCCTGGTCAAGGCATCGAGCGCGCCAAAGGGCTCGTCCATCAGAAGCATTTTGGGTCGATAAGAAAGCGCACGCGCTATGGCCACCCGTTGCTTCATGCCGCCCGAAAGCTCAGACGGATAGCGATTGGCGCTGTGCGGGAGCTTGACCAGATCGAGATGCTCGCGCGCGATTCTGCGGCAGGTCGCGCGATCATGACCCGCCGCCTTGAGGGCAAACTCGATGTTCTGCTGCGCCGTCAGCCAGGGAAGCAATGTGTAGGATTGGAAGACGACACCACGGTCGAGGCCAGGCTGCAGAATCGGCGCCCCATCGATGGTGAGATCGCCCGCGTCGAAATCCTGCAGCCCGGCCACGATCGACAGCAGCGTGCTCTTGCCGCAACCCGATGTACCCACCAGGGAGACGAACTCGTTGTCGGCAAGATCGAGATTGATATCCTGCAGCACTTCTGTGCGTCGTGCGCCCGTGCCGAAGCTCTTGTGGAGACCTTCAATCCGCAGTTTGGGCAAACTCATCGGCGGTGCCTCATTGCGCGTGGCCTTCCTGCCGGAACAGCACTTTTCCCAGCGCCTTCATAACCTGGTCGGTGATGAGACCAAGCACGCCCAGCAGCAGGATGTAGCCGATGATGGTGTTTGTCTGGAAATAGCGCTGGGACACGGTGATGCGGTAGCCGAGGCCGGATGTCGCCGCGACAAGTTCGGCCAGCACAAGCCAGGTCCATGCCCAGCCGAGGCTGATGCGCATCGTATCCCAGATGCCTGGCAAGGCGCTGGGAACCACGATGCGCGTCAGGATCTTGCGATCCGGCAAGCCGAGCGTCCTGCCAAGGCCAATGAAATCCGGGGGAACCCGTTTCACATTGTCCATGATCATCAACACCTGCTGGAAGAAAGTGCCGATGAAGATGATCAGGAATTTCTGGGCATCGCCTGTCCCCGACCACAGAATGGAGAGGGGCACGAAAGCGACCACCGGCATGTAACGGATGAAATCCACGAGCGGCTCGACGGCCGCTTCCCAGGTCCTGAAACTGCCGATCAGCACGCCAATGGGAATTGCCAGTGCCGAGGCGATGAGAAAGCCAATGGAAATACGATAGATCGAGGCCCTGAGATCCAGCCATAGCGTGCCGTCACTCGAAAGCTTGCCAAGCTGACTGACCACGCTAGCCGGTGACGGCAGAAAGATTGGTTTCACCAGGCCCAAGCCCGTTGCCGCCCACCAGGCCAGGCCGAGGCCGGCAAAGACGGCCACGGCTATGATCAGAAAACGCGAACGCGCGATGGGCGCGCCGATCCCGGAAGATCGGCGACGGTGCATCGGCTGTCTGACGGGCGGCTTCGCTGCTGAGCCAGACTGGGCCGCTTTGGTGGCACGCGGCTTGGACATTTGCGTTACCACCGCGACCCGGCCATCGTCATTCGGCGGCCTTGACGAATGACGGGTCGATCATCTGCTCGGGCGTTACATCGGCCTGAAGCAGGCCGGCGTTCTTGGCGGCAGCTTCGACGTCGACGAATGTCTTGGTGGAGAATTCGCCCGTCAGCGCATCCTTGTTCTCGGCTAAAGAATAGTAGCGCACGCCATCAAAGGCGGTGTTGAGGTCTTCGACGCTCGAGCCGACCGCCTTGGAGATGATGGCGCGGCCGTCGGGCGTGTCGGCCTTGTAAGCCTTAAGGGCAGCATCCCAGGTCTTGATCATGGCGAGCACCTGACCAGGCCGTGACTTGATCGCTTCATCGCTTACCACCAATACGTCGCTGATCAGCCCGGGATCTTCGCCTGCGGTGAAAAGGAGTTTAACGTCCTTGTTCTGGGCCATGGCTGCGGTGAGGTAAGGTTCGTAGGTCACCGCAACCGGAACCTGGCCGGCAATCAATGCGCTGCCGGCATTCGCCGCCGGCATCGGAACCGGTTGAACATCGGCGATGGACATGCCGTTCTTGGCGAGCGCATATTTGAGCAAAATATCGCTGGTCGTCCCTTCCTCGAAGGCGACCTGCTTGCCCTTGAGATCCTTGACCGAGGTTATGTCCTTGCCGGCGATCATAGCGTCGGCGGTCATGCTGACATCGAGCAGGAGCACAATCTTCACAGGCAGGCCGGCCGCGACCATGCCCATGGCCGTGTGGGTGGCGATGTTGGCGGCATCGAGCTGGCCGCTCGCCAGGGCGGCATTGATGTCCTTGTCTTCCGCGAAGTTCACAATCTGAACGTCCGACAGCCCGTTTGTCTTAAACAGGCCCTTGGCCTCGGCAATATGCCACTGGCCATATCCAAGCCAGGGCTCGATGCCCATCTTGAAGGTTCCTGCTTCGGGCGTCGTGGGAATGGTTGCATCGGCTGCAAAGGCTGCCGAGCTCGTGGTGAACCCGATGGCTACAGCCATCGCCAGCGCGCGAAGTTTTCCTGTTAGGTTACGCATCATCTTTGTTCCCCTTGATGATCAGACCGCGTTTTTTGAACCAGGCATTCGGTCTGTGAAGATGCAGGTTTGTGCCCTTACGGGACTGCACCCTGCCTGCCACTTCGTTGGAAGTGCAAGGATATTTCAACGTCAGCGGCCGCGGATGTCAAGGTGCAAATACATACATGCATATACAAGCTCCATGACCTGATTTCATGGCTGCGAAATATCTTGGCGTTGCCGTGCGCGAGCTCTCTTGCAGGCCGCTTTTAGCTGCCGTTGGCTCTCCGACGGTCACATGTGTCTCGAAGGGGAGTACCGGCTGCCCAGCGAATAACGGCTTCCTGCGTAAGTGAGCTTGCTGACCGTAGCCACCACCGCGCCCGTCCACGTCCGTCGATGCAGAAGAAGGCAACAACTGCCGAGATCGATCCTCAGATGCTGTGCCGTCTGGGAGTCGGCCGGAATTGCGGAAATGATGTGCTCGACCTCGGTCACGGGCGTTTTCTGCATGAGATAGTCAAAGGTCGTCGTCTTGGAGAAGTCCTGCTTGTCATAATCCGGTATCAGGCTCGGATTGACGAAACGCTCTTCCAGTTGCACAGGCAGGTCGTTTTCGAAGTTGATGACAATGGAATGGTAGATCGGCACGCGCTTTGTGAACTCGAACGAAAGCGCGAGGTCTTTTGTCGGCATCATCGTTTCGAGGACGAGAACGTCCGACCTGTGCCTATTGCCCCGCTCGACAATCTCGGCTGCGATGTTGTTGATCTCGATCAGGGCCGATTGTGGCCGAGGTGGCGCGATGAACGTCCCAACGCCCTGGAGCCGGATCAGAAATCCCGCTGACGTCAGCTCTCGCAAGGCACGGTGGACGGTCATCCGCGACACGCCCAGCGTGGCCACAAATTCGTTTTCAGACGGCAGCTTTCGGTCCTTGCTCCATCGGCCGTTTCCGATGTTCGTCAAGATGTAGTCCTTGACCTTCTCGTAGAGAGGGCTGGCCGTATCGGGCAAAGTGATCATTTCAAAAGTCTCTCGCGCAACGATCATAAATCATGCTTGCTCGGCAGGTTGCCGTATCCGGACAATCGTCTTCAAGCCATCGCTCTGCCCGGCCAAGAGCCGGTCATAGGCTTCGGGAATTTCATCCAGGCCTATCTCGCGGTCGATCAGTTCGATCATGGGCCCGGTCAATTCGCCGAGCATCCTGACGGCCTCGGGAAGCTCATCTGCAAAGGCGTGACATCCCAGCAATGAGATTTCGCGTTCAACCAGAATGTTGGGATCAATATCGAGGCGCCCATGGAATATGCCAACCATCGCAACCGTACCGCCGGGATCGAGCACGCTAATTATCTGGCTGAATGCCGCAATGCTGCCGGTCGCCTCGATGGCAGCGAGCAAGGGGGCATTGGCGGTAGCCGCAGCAATGGCAGCCCGGTTCAAATCGACAATCTTGGCACCGGTTACCTGCGCCACCCGGGCGCATCGGCCCTGGTTGCGATCCGTGACGAGCACGGTACCCGGGAACGTTCGAGAAAGCAGCAGTGCGGCAAGACTGCCGATCGTGCCGCAGCCGACGACTAGAACGGAGCTGGCCTTTATCGGCAGACGCCGCACCGCGTGCAGCGCGACCGCCAGCGGCTCGGCCATAGCCGCGACCCGTGCGTCGAGCGCGGCATCAACGATGTGCAACAGGCGTGCAGGCAAAACGGCCTGTTCGGCAAATCCGCCGTCACATATTTCGCCGACAAACCCCAGAGAAGCGCAAAGATGCCGTCTCCCACCACGACACTGGGCGCATTCTGCGCACCAGAAACGCGAGTCGGCGACCACCCTGTCGCCAATGGCGACGGAGTCCACGCCGGCCCCGATGGCGATCACGGTTCCTGTCAGTTCGTGGCCCGCCGTCGAAGGCGATCGGCTTATCCATTGGCCCGTCCGGAAATTGTGCAGATCAGAGCCGCAAATGCCTGCAGCATCGATGCTCAGCTTCACCCAACCTGGATCCGGATCTCCTGGTGGGGCGACATCTTCCACGCGCAAGTCACCTGGTCCATAAAGTCGTGCGGCCTTCATTGTGGTCGTCCCCCGTCAGTCGGCGAGATAGCGATCGCGGATCTCCGAGACGGCATTTTCGTGGGAGCTGAACCCTTCGTAGCGGGCGAGCCTGCGCGCGTGGAGGGCGAGTTCCGGATAGGCGGCCGAGGTGACGTAGCCCACCGAGGATCGCTTGACGAAATCCGTCACGGAAAGCGGTCCGAAGGTTCGCGCCCACCGGCTGGTCGGAAGCACCGCATTGGGTCCAAGGACAAAATTGGCCAGCGTCACTGGGGTATGCGGGCCCATGAGGATTTCGGCGGCTTCGGTGATGCGTCCAAGATGCGCAAATGGCTCCCTTGACAGGATCTCGAGATGCTCGGGCGCATAGTCATTGATGAAGCGGTAGCTGTCTTCCAACGATGCGGTGAGCACAATGCCGCCGCGTTTTCCGGTCAGCACCGCGCGCGAGAACTCTACGCGCTGCTCTGTCATCCGGGACCAATGTTGCGGGATAGCAGCAATTGCGGCTTCGGCAACCTTGCGGCTGTGCGTCACAAGATAGGCTGACGAATCCGGCCCGTGCTCGGCTTCGATCAATAGGTCAAGAGCGGCAAGGCCGCCATCCACGCTGTCATCTGCAAAGATGATCGCTTCGGATGGGCCGGCCGGAAGACCCGTGTTGATGATCGGAGCCAAGAGGCTCTTTGCCGCCACCACCCATGGGCTGCCGGGGCCGACGATCTTGACGGCTGGCTTGACCGTCTCCGTGCCATAGGCGACCGCGGCGACTGCCTGGGCGCCGCCACATTTGTACACGGTCTCGACGCCGGCGAGGCGAGCCGCGACCAAGGTGGCTTCGTCTACCGAACCGTCGGATGTCGCAGGTGTCACGATCGCGATCTGAGGCACGCCGGCAATCACCGCCGGCACCGACGTCATCATCGTGACCGAGGGGAAGGCACCCTTGCCGCGCGGAACGTAAAGCGCAACCGAGGCGATCGGGGTGTACCTGTCGCCCGCATAAGCGCCCGGCCGCACCTCCTTGAGCCACATCGCCTCCGGCCGCTGCTCCTCATGGAACCGCCGGATATTCTCGATGCCGAACGCGATGCTCGCAACGACGTCTTTTTCAACCTTAGCAAATGCCGCCTTGAACTCTGCCTCCGTAACCTTCAGCTCACCGTCAGCCACATTGGCTTTGTCGAACTCCCGCGCGAACCGGATCAAAGCTGCGTCACCTTCATCCTTGACGGCTTGGATGATTGGACGGGCCTTCTCGATGAAGGATGACAGATCTGCTTCGGCGCGTTTGAGCAAACTGGCCCGCTGATCGGCACTGATGGATGACAGGTCGTGGAAGCTGACGTCGGACATGGCTGCTCCTTCTGTTAGAACGAAACGATTGCTAGCGCTGGTCGGTCACCACTCTGGAATGCGTTGGCACAGACAGTTTTGATCGGAAAGTTTGTATCACCCTCCCAGGCGAAGCAGCCCATGGACTCAGATCGACGCGAGGAAGCCTCCATCGACCGGGATGGACTGGCCGGTGATGTAGGCGGACGCATCGGAAGCGAGGAACACCGCGATTCCATGTAGGTCCGAGAGGTTGCCAAAACGGCGCTGCGGGATTTTGGCGAGCATGGATTGCTGCCATGTTTGGTCGCTGTAGAACACGTCTGTCATTGCCGTCCTGAAGTAGCCGGGGGCGATGGCGTTGACCCGGATTCCAAGATCCGCCCACTCAGCTGCGAGAGCACGGGTCATGCCGAGGAGGCCTGACTTTGACGAGCCATACGGCACCGCTGTGGGAACGCCGACCTCAGATGTCAGCGAGCACAGATTGATGATTGCGCCGGAACGTCCGGCGTCTCTCATTTGTCGCGCAGCGGCCTTGGCGCAGAAGAACGCTCCTTTGAGATTCGTGTCGACGATCCTGTCCCAAAGCGCCTCGTCGACATCAAGCGAAGGCCGAACCTCTTCAGTCCCGGCATTGTTGACAAGAATATCGAGGCCACCGAGCAGTCTGCTCGCCTCGGCTATTGCCGCCTCGCACTGCTCCACGTCTGTGACGTCCAAGCGGATGGCATATGCGGCGCCGCCGGCTGCGCTGACGGCCGCGGTAGTCTCCTCAAGGGAGCTCAGCTTGCGGGCCGCAACTGCGACGTCGGCGCCAGCCGCACTCAGGGCTTCTGCGATGCTGCGCCCAATACCGCGGCTTGCGCCGGTTACAAGCGCTTTCCTGCCCGACAGGTCGAAGAGAGAAGCGTTGCGCATGCTATCCTCCGTCGTGTTGCGGCTCGCCTTTCACCGAGCCTATCCGAACCAGACTTACCTATACAAGCATATACATCATTGTTTTCAAAACCCGTTGCGGCAGCAGGGTTAGCCGACGTGCGCCCCAGCCTTGACTCGCCGTTGGAGACAATCCCTGCATGGCATTTTTGGCCAATGTCCTTCAAATAGGACGGCCTCCCCGGCAGGCGCCCAGCTGACCTTGTTCGGGAGAGCGCTAGGGCGTATTGGGACGCCACCGGGCCGGCTGCGGTCGCTCCAGTGTAAGAGTGCCATCGGGAACGGTTGATGGAGCGCGCAGTAAACCACGACGCGATGAGTGCGGTTGGTTATACCACCCCCTGGAGCGCCAAAGCGGGCCAGCAGGTCAGCCTCAGCCTGTCTTGCGATCGGCCGATAAAGAGCACGCGGATCTGCCAGATTGACAAACCAGCCACCGAATTCCTCGACTGGCCGATCCAAGCGGCAGGTGAACCACAGCATCGGCTGTTCGATCATGGCTCGTTCCTGCGCGTGCCGGCCGGCGAACTCGCCAAAGTGCAATCGGTCCACGGCATTCATTTTGAACTGTTCCTCACCCGCAACTGCGGGGAACGCACGATCGTGGAAGCGGGCATCCTCAGACTATGCGTGCGCGACGGCGTGTTTGTCCTGAAAATCGCCGATCAGATCTCGTCTACGGACGAGAAAGTGCCAAGCGGTGTTTGGCTAGCCGTTGAACTTGACCTGCGGCACGAGCGGTTGTGCTTGTGCATCAGATCACTCGATCTGCTTGCGCCGTACGAAATCCATGAACGTCTCGGCAGCCCTGTGCGGGATCTGCAAGGGGACGGAATCTATTTCGGCGTATGCGCGTCCCGAAACGAGCCGACGCTCAACGCGAAGTTTGCGGCAATCCGACTCGACACGCCGCAGGGCACCATCGCGTGGAATTTCCCACCGCTCCTGTCAACGGAGCCTATGTGGTCGTCAGGCGGAACTGATCCGCTGGTCCTCGACGTGATCAATCAACCAACTTTTTGCATGACTTCGACGCGCTGGGATGGATCGAGCTTTGACCCTCGGCTCGTGCCGTCGCACTACGATGCTATCCATTGCCACGACGACGACATCGGTCCGCTTCGATGGCCGGTCTCCCATCGGGTAACGGTCCCTGACAACGCTCGCCCG
Source organism: Mesorhizobium sp. M0060 (assembly GCF_040323155.1). Classification (NCBI taxonomy): domain Bacteria; kingdom Pseudomonadati; phylum Pseudomonadota; class Alphaproteobacteria; order Hyphomicrobiales; family Phyllobacteriaceae; genus Mesorhizobium; species Mesorhizobium sp. M0060. The sequence continues at coordinate 6,783 of NZ_JAMYUP010000022.1, read as the reverse complement.
GGCGTCTATGCGTTTCAAATCGAATGGGACGGTGGCTTTGAACGGGTGGTGTTTTTCGTTACCTCTTCACGCGCACTGGCACGGCTCCTGTACCTCGTGCCGACGGCCACCTATCTCGCCTATGCGGACGAATACCTTCCGACCCATCTCTATCCTTGGAAATGCGACGATCGGGGGCATCGCTTCGCGATCGCCAACAACCTAAAATCGCTTTACGACTACCACTCCGATCTCAGCGGCGTGTCCATCTGCTCTTACAAAAAGCCGAAGGTCACCGTCCGGGACGATTACAATTATCCACTCTGCGGCTGCCCGCACAACTTGCCGGTCGATCTGCACTTCCTCAGATTCTGCCACGAACATGGAATCGCGTTTGACGTCGTAACCGATCACGATTTGCACGAATGCGGCATAGACGGTCTGCGAGGATATCAAGCAGTCATAACGGGCAGTCATCCGGAATATATGTCGGTCGAGATGGAGCAGGCGCTGCGGCAGTTTGCGTCCGAAGGCGGCAGCATCGCCTATCTCGGCGGAAACGGCTTTGCCGGAACTGTGGCTTTCAAGGACGATTTGATGGAGCTGCGGCGCTCGCCGCTGGAGGCCGGCCGCACATGGGACGGCCCAGTCGCTGAACAGTCGCTTTCGATCACCAACGAACCAGGAGGCTATCTCCGATCCCGCGGCCGAGGCGAATTCTCACTGATCGGTGGCGCAATCTCGCTGATGGGCTTTGAAGGCGCGCGGCCCTTCACGCGTACAGAAGAGAGCTACGAAGAGGAATGCGCATGGCTGTTCGAGGGTGTTGAAAATCAGACCTTCGGGTCGGAGGGCATCGTGCTGGGCGCGGCTGCGGGCTACGAAGTGGATGCGACAGATCCTGCGCTCGGCACCTCCCCTGACACTGTCGTAGTCGCGCGTGCGACAGGTTTTCCCGATAGTTTTTTTCAGGATCCGACGCGCTGGTACGAAGGCGGGGATCCGGAACGTGCCCGCCGTCGGTGCGCTGAAATGACGTTACGACACCTGGCAACAGGCGGGCTGATCTTTTCGGCAAGCTCGGTCGCTTGGTGCGGGGCGCTCCCAGTTGCAGGCGCCATGAACGATGTGGGGACGATCACGCTCAATCTACTAAACTATCTCGCGGCTCCGCATGACAAAGCAAGGACATTTGCCTCTTCCAAGCTAAGGTTCGCACAATGACGCGATCGATCTGGCTGACGTCGGAGCACATCTGAGCGAGCCCATCGACCGAGTTGGCGATTCAATCGACATCACCCGACGCGGCAAGCTGGCCGCACGACTGAGCAATTCGACCAGACCTCGCAAGCGGATCGATAAAGCCCTGCTTCACTCGTTCTTGCCGCACCGTTTGCAACTCATTTTGCTCCCGACCAACTCAGCCCCAATGGCAATGGCGCCATCGGTGATTCCAGTCGCGCCCTGCCCCGCCGACCTTTGAGGCATTTCGGGTTCGCCTCCTGATCGGCGGCCGGCATCGGCAAGAGAGATCGGCAATCAATATCGGCAATTATGCTGACTTATGGTCTCGAATGCCTTACATTGCCGGCAATTGAGAAACTATAGAGATCGGCAAAGAATGGTTGAAACCCCTGCCCGCATCGAGCCACTGTTTTTTGACGACGCGGTTCCGACCGTCCTGGCAGATCTCGCGATCGAGCTGCAGAAGGCCGCCGATGAACTCGGCCGAGGCCTGCATCCGGAATCGGCCGCCGAACTGGCCGATCTCGTGCGCGTCATGAATTCTTACTATTCGAATTTGATCGAAGGCCACAACACCCGACCTCGAGATATCGAGAGTGCATTGGCCGGAGCCGAGATTGATCCCGAACGCCGTCCTCTCGCCTTGGAGGCCAAGGCCCATGTCGAAGTTCAGAGGATGATTGATGGTCTCGGTTTGCGTGGGGAACTGCCGAGCCCGACTTCGATCGATTTCATCCGGTGGGTTCATCGCGCCTTCTACAACGAGATGCCAGAGGAATTCCGGTTCATCGACAATCCTGACGGCACCAAGGCCGAGATCGTGCCCGGCGAGTTTCGGTTGTCCGCAGATCATGATGTCGTTGTCGGGCGCCATCAGCCGCCATCGTCTGACAGGATGGTGGTCTTTATGGAGTATTTCCAGAAACGGTTTGCGATGGCCGAAAGGCAGGCCAGCCTGCGGATCATTGCGATTGCGTCAGCTCATCATCGCCTCAATTACATCCACCCGTTCCCAGACGGCAACGGCCGCGTCAGTCGGCTGATGTCTCACGCCATGGCGCTCAAGGCCGGGATCGGCGGCAATGGCCTGTGGTCGATATCTCGTGGTCTCGCTCGTGGGCTGAAAGATCGGGGCGAATACAAGCGCATGATGGATCACGCCGACAGCCGAGGAAATCTTTCGGAATCAGCACTCAAGGATTTCGTCGAATGGTTCCTGACAGTCGCGCTCGACCAGGTGCGGTTCTCGACCACGATGTTCAACCTCGGACGGCTCGAGGCTCGCTACCGCGCCCTGGTGAAGGAAATCGTCGACGACAAACGCGCACCTGATCTGGTGGCGGCAGTATTGCGGCACGGTAGGCTGCCCCGTGGCGAGGCCAATTTCGTGCTGAAGACATCCGAGCGCACGGCACGGAACACGTTGTCGGATCTCGTCGACCGCGGTTTCCTGAAGTCTGACACTCCGAAGACACCGGTGCGGATCGCTTTTCCTCTCGATTTCAGGGAACGGCTGTTTCCGAATCTCTTCACCGATGCCGAAGTCAATGTCCCCAAACCGCCCTCACTGTCTTTCAGGTGAGTGGAATTGTAGCAAGTTGGAGCATCGGGAGGGCCGCTTGCGGCACCCCAATTATGTCAATAGATTGCGATTCTATCGACATAATTTGACGACATGTCGCTGTCGACGACATATCCCGCCCGACATGCCGATCGCATGAGGATTGACCGACCGTTTCGCCCCTACAACGACCTCTTACGCTCGACGCATCTTCGTCGGGCCAAAGCTTCCCCCAACCTGAGGCTCGTCGCTGAAGGCCGCAAGGTATCTGTCACGACATAGCGTGCCGGCGAAGCTCCACCCTTGCGACGGGGATTCGTTGTAAGCCGATCAGACGCGCGAGAACTTACCCTCGGTGCGGGTCTCGACCAGGCTCGACGTTCGTCGGTAACTGCCTACTACGAGTCAAGGTCGTAGGGCTCGTGGCCCAGTTCGTTGTGATGAAGCGCCTCTGCCATACACCTGATGTCGAACGCCTGACCGCACGCCGGGCAGACGACGAAATACTCCTCCTCCCGAAGTGGCGATGCATCGTGGTCTTGGGGGATGACGATGTCATTGTATTCGTCGGGCATTGGGTCCTCCGGCAACGCGGCCCGCCATGCTGGAACGCCTGCCGGCAGGATTTGTTTCAAAGTTACTGCGCCTAAGAAGAAGCCCTGGGCATCGATCGTGGCCCTATGTCGGTTTCGCTGACAATAATCTTGCCGAGGCCCGCCGCTCCGATGAAAGGTGATCTGATGGGCATCAGCTGCGCAAATAGCTCCGAAATCGGGCACCGGGGTTGGGCTGTTGAAGCGCCTGTCTTGCCCGGCAGCTCATTCAGTCGCTGGCGGCGCTGGCGGGACATCGTCGGCTATTTCTTGCCTGAGCCTTGGTCCTTTGCTGAGCCGGCGACCGAGCGCATCGACGAAATTGTCATAACGCTGCAAACCCTTCGCGCAGGCTTCGGCCTGAGCGGATTCCGGCAAGTCTGGGGTCGAGTTGAGCCAAAACCGGACGAACAATGCTAGCGTCTCAATAGCAATTCCGACGTCACGCTCGACACGCTGCACGCGTCGATCGATCTGGTCGAGGCGGCGAGTTATCGCCGCTTGCTTCCGCTCTTCGGCATCCGGCGACAGAAACGATGCGAGTGCAGCCTCGGCGACCAGTGACAGCGAGACCTCGCGCAGCCCAGCGTAATCAGCCTGTGCGTTCATCACGTCAGGATCAAGATAGGCAGAGAGATGTTTTTTCTTGGCGTTCTTCATGGGCTCAAAGCTCAATGCCATCACTGGGGTCAAGAGCGGCCTGACGTGCTGCGCGTCTCATGGCTTGATCGACACTGCGACGACGTACGGCGTCATCGTCGGGCTCGTCCCTGTCGAGGTCGAACTCGTCGTCGCGCTGCGTTGTTCACTCCGCTGCGATGTCCTCGTGTTCGGGAAGCTCGGGTTGACGGCGGATGCCGCCGTTGGCCGGATCGTCGTCCTGCTGATCGGTGGCGGACCTCGCTTCTTGAGAAATGCCCTCCTGCTTCGTGAGACCCGTCGTGCCGGTCCAGTCGTCAGAGCGTTCAGTTTTCAAGCTCTCGCCGTCTTTCGGTGGCGGCAGGACACGCTCGGTAAGCCGCTGATCGGCGAAGTAGCGTGCCTTCTTCGCTCGGATTGGGAACTGGCCCGAGATCATGACGATTGCGTCGGTGGGCCTCGCCCGGAGTCATCAGAGCGCGCGCCGTTTCCTGCCACGACACCATCAGATGCCCGAGCCAGGGCGACAGTCTGTGCCCCGCATAGTTCTTCATGGCGCGCAACTCGGTCGCGGTCCCCAGAGAGTCTGAGACGCGCTTGTCTCCAGCTTGAACCCTTTGATAGCGCCCAATTAGTTTCGATTCTGTCGCTGGCCTGCATCAAGAGGTGTGCTGCCACTTGATCCCCAAAGCAGAGCAAGCTGGCGTCATTGTCCCTCCGATCTGGCGCTGCTGGGCCGCGTCTTCGATCGGTTGGAAGTTGAGGGCCAATCCAGGCGGCCAACATGTAGCTCACACATTCACGGCCGCGACGCTGGTCGCGCGAATAAATGATGGGCCTCGTCGAAAACGGCCCTTGGGAGGACCCGAAGGTCGCTTGCTTCGTAGGGGAGATGCTCGAGATACTGCGTCGTCAGCCGGGCAACCACTTGCGCTTGGGCCAGGTCGCGACGGCGCTTGATTGGCTCGCGGTCAGCTCGTTTTGAGACCCAAAATTTGTGAGCGGCAAAAATACGCGGATCGGGAACCACGAGCCGTAACGGTCCGCCTTTTTCATCGATGGCGATTGCTTCGAAAGCAGGGGCATTTTCCAACCATGCCAGGCCGGCGATCTCGGCGGCCACCAATTCGTCGTCGGCCTTCCCGATAGTTTCCCGGCTCGGCTTCCACGCCGGGTTTGCGAGCGGCTTGATCAGATCGACGAGGTATCCGTCGCGGTTCACCGCGCGGAACGTAGCGGATGAACGCTCGAAAGACCGATCGACCTTGCGCAAAAGGTTGATGAGCGCTCCATCTTCGACGTTGGCGCCAGACATGATCCTGAGGGACTGGCGCGAGTCCATGAGGAGATCGATATCTTGCGTCGATGTGATTCCGGGATCCACGAACACTCCCGCCGACGCCTCATAGGCGTAGATCGCATTCGTGCCTGCAATACGAATGCCTTCCCCGAGAAGACCGGCGTTATCGATTGCTCTGACAATTCTTGCGGCGATCAGGGGAACACGCCCAAGCCGGAGCGCGCGATTGACAGCAGATTGGCGCTCCATCAGCTCCTGTCGCGCAGAGAGCGTTTCTTGGGCGGACGCGCGAGCGGCTTCCCAATCCGCCTTGACAGCTTCGCTCGCCGGCGAGCGCCGACCCTCTGCCTTTTGGTGTCGTACGCCAGCGGCGTCGTAGTAGCTTCGCATCAAATGGTCGATGCCGTTCACGGTGTGCCAGACGAGGGATCCCCGAAAGCTCTTCGCCTTCCTTTGGGCCTCTTTGAGCGCAATGAAACGTTGGTCGGAATTGACTTTTTCCCGACGCTGATCGTTATTTAATTCAACAAAATCAGTCAATTCAACAGTTACCCTGTGTTTAACTCGGATCTGTTGCATGACACAATAGGCGGCGGAGCGGCCGATTGCAACAGCTCTCACGCGATTCCATTGCGACTGTTGAAGTGGCTGTATCAACTGAAAAATATGACGACAGCTTTTCTACGACAGCGCAGTCGAAGCAAAAGCGCCGCTCGAAGGCGGCCTTCGCTGGTTCTCTTCGATCCGCAGACCGGGCGTAAGCGCCACGCCGCTCCCCTCGTGCGGGGCATGAGGTGAATGTGCGAAGAATCCTCCCGATCGCGAGAGACGGAGGGCCTACGTGGGAGCAGACGGCAAAATGGACGTCGATTTGGACGTCCCAACAGCTGGCTACGCAGGCCGGCTCGAGGTTCTGGACGGTCCGACGGGACGGCGGGTTCGCTCGGAGGCCGAGAGAGCCCGGATTGCGGCCGAGAGCCTGATGCCGGGGGTGCAGGTGGCGGCGGTCGCACGCAAGCATGGTGCGACCCGCTGGCAGGTCTACGATTGGCGGCGTCGCCTTCGTCAGGGGCAACTGGCACTGCCGGAAAGCATGGCGCCGATGTTCGCGCAGTTGATGGTGGACGACTCATCGGTGCCTCAGCGGAGGATGAGGCCATCGAAATCGACGCCGGCGAAGGTGGAGATCGTGATCGACGACATGGTGATCCGAACGGCGGTTGACCTCGAACAGCTGTCGCAGGTGATCCGAGCGGTTCGGGCCTCGCGATGATTGCACCGGGCAACGATCTGAAGATCTACGTGGCGACCCGGCCGGTTGACTTCCGGCGCGGCATGGACGGATTGGCATTGGCTGTGCAGGAGATGCTAGGCCTCGACCCGTTCTGTGGGGCAGCCTTCGTGTTCCGGGCCAAAAGGGCTGACAGGATCAAGATTTTGGTGTGGGATCGCACCGGCCTTGTGCT